>CANQMY010000062.1 GCA_947625075.1 uncultured Clostridia bacterium | reverse complement strand
TTTTTTATTAAGTTTTTACATTAATATAAATTTTTTTATTCATTATATGCTTTTTTATAAAGTTCAATAAAATCTTCCTTAGTTACTTCTCTTGGGTTACCAGGTTTGCAAGGATCTTGCATTGCCTTTTCTGCAAGCATTTCAAAATCTTCCTCTTTTACTCCTACATCTTTTATTGTTTGTGTAATTCCAACATCATATGATAAATTCTTTATAATTTCACAAAATGTTTTTATAATTTCTTCTTTAGTAAAATCTTTTGCATCTATATGAAATGCATTTATAAGTATTTCTCTAAAATCTTCATATACAACTTCTCCATTAAATTCCATAACTGTTGGAAGTAAAATTGCATTTGCTAGCCCATGTGGTGTATCATAAACAGCACCTAATTGATGTGCCATAGAGTGAACTATTCCAAGTCCAACATTTGAAAATGCCATTCCTGCAATATATTGTCCTAAACCTACTTTTCCTATTGCATCTTTATCTTTTTCATTTACTGCTTTTGCTAGATTATCATATATAAGTTCTATTGCTTTCATTGAAAACATTTGAGACATTATATTTTTTGATTTTGTTATATATCCTTCTATTGCATGTGTTAATGCATCCATTCCTGTAGATGAAGCAACTGATTTAGGCATTGTTTCCATAAGTTCTGTATCAACTATTGATAAAATTGGTATATCATGCTCATCAACACATACCATTTTTATTTTTCTTTCTGGATCTGTTATTACATAATTTATTGTAACTTCAGCAGCAGTTCCAGCTGTTGTAGGAAGTGCTATTAATGGAAGTCCTTTATTTTTTGTATTTGATAGTCCATTTAAAGAAGTTATATCACTTCTATCTGGATTTGTCATAACTATTGAAATACCTTTTGCAGTATCAATACTAGATCCACCTCCAACTGCTACTATCAAATCTGCATTAATTCTTTTACATTCTTTCACTCCTGAAAGTACATTTTCAATTGGTGGATTTGGTTTTACATCATAAAAGACTGAATACTCAATATTATTAGCATCTAAAAGATCAGTTACCCTTTTGCTTACTCCTGCATTATATAAAGATTCATCAGTTACTACTAATACTTTTTTAAAACCTCTATTTTTAATTTCGTCTGGTAATACCTTTCTTGCTCCCTCTCCAAAATATGCTGTTTCATTTAAAGTAAATTTTTGAATATCCATTTTTTATTCTCCTTTCAAAATTTTAATTTTATATTAATATAAATTAATCACATATAGCAATCTCTGATATCATAAGCTTTCCAATGTGGTTCGATGTAGTATCTCCTCTTCCATATTCAGATGATGTAAATGTCAATATAAAAGGAACATCTCCAGCTTCTTCTTTGAGTTTTTTTGTTAAACTTTCAATTTCTTTTTTATTTAATATATCTTTTCTTGCATAATTTTGAAATAATAAATAACCTTTTGGTTTATTTTTTACTTTTCTTTTTAATTCCCTTAAAACAACTGTTGGAGAAGATATTAGTTCTTCTTTAGATATCTGCATTTGTATAATTGCTGTATTTACAGACACCTTGTTTGATAAACTTATACTATAATCATTATTTCCATTTAGTGGTTGATTTATTATAGTCAAACTTCCATCACTCGTTTTTACTGCAAGTGGTTTTAATATAGATTGTTTAATTATTTTATCTTCTTTAACATCTTTTATCTTTTTTTCTGTCCATTCACAATATCTTTTTAAAGCTTTTATTCCGTCTATTTCATCTAATTCATTTTTTCCTGTAATTTTAGTTATTACGCCCGAATTTACTGTTTCATGATATTTACTTGTATATAAGTTTTCTATTTTTTTATTTGTATAAAAAAAAGCAATTGCAACACCCGTTGTTAATATCATATCCTCTGTAAATATTTTTGAATTTTCTCTTGCTACATTTCCTCCAAAAAAAGGTACATCACCTATAATATCTCTAATACCCTTTTCATACTCTTCTTCATCTCCTGTAGCTACAAACATAAGATAATATGATGGACTATATGTTGTGTTAACTTTATCCATAGCTTGTTTTGCAATAAATCTACCTATATCTCTTTCATTTCCAATTTTAGGTGAAATAGCTGTTCCAACTTTTGTATCATAATCTCCCATTGCAAATATTGATGCGAAATTATGTTTACTTGCGTCAATATATCCATCCGAAACAATAATTCCACTATCTGATGAATATCCAATAATTGGTGCTGTACCTAAAACAGATTTAGCACCATTTAATAATTCGTCTTGATTACATCTATTTGAATTTACCATTATTGCAAGTTTTGTTTCAATTAAATCTAGAACTGCTTTTTTAGCGCAATTTTTTCCTAATAAATTTGAATTTTCTTCACTATTCCAAGTTACGTTTATTTTCATTTGTAGTTTATTCCTCCTAAGTAAGTAAAATTAAATTACTCCTTCCCATTTTTCTTCAATATTTTTTATTTTATTATCATTTTCATCCATAAGATCATAAAAATCTTCTTCTGCATTATTTACTTCTTTTAAAAAATTTGACCCTATTGTTGACTTAATTAATAATCCTGCTAATATTGACATAATAGCAAGAGTTACTACTACTGAAATTAATGTGATTCCATTATTTTTACTCATTTTTTTAAATTACCTCTTTTATAGCATCTCCAATAATTTTATTTATATCAGCAATCATTTTACTAAATTCTATCTCATAGTCAAAATATTCTTTTATATCTTTATTTTCAATTAAAACATTATATAATTTTGCAACTTTTACTTTCTTATCTTCTTCATCTATTTCTTGATTATTTTGTCTTTTTAACTCCATAATTTGAACTTCTTGTTTTAATTTTTCAAATTCTTCTATTAAACTTTTCTTTTGTTGGTCTGCAAATAGTTTTTCTTTTGATTCTTTTAAATTTTTGTATTGTGATGAACTTCTAATTTCTTCTGCTAATCTATTTACTGTATCATATATTTCCATTTACACTACCTCCAACTATAAATTTTATGCATAAGCACTACGTTTTCTAAATCTTATTAAATTAGAAATTTCTGATTGAGTGTTTTTAGCTTTATTTGTTTTATTTGCTTTTTCTTGTGCAGTTTTTTCTAATTGTTTTTGTGCCTCTGTTTTGCAAATTGCTTGTTCATAAACATAATGTGTATCTTGAGCAATTTTATTCCAGTTATATAATTCTTTTACTTTTTTTACAGCATTTTTAGAAACATTATCACATAATTTAGCATCAAATAATAATGATAAAACTGAATCAGCTATTGAATTTGAATTGCCTGCATAACTTTTCATTCCTGTATACTTATGTTCAACAATTTCATCTAATCCTCCAACATCTGATACCACAGTTGGAACTCCTGCAAGCATTGATTCAAGAGCTACTATTCCAAATGGTTCATAGGTACTTGGAAAAACAGCTATATCTGCGCATTTATACATTTTTTGTATTTTTTTAGAATCACAATATCCAGTAAAATAAACTTTATTTTCAATACCAAGATTTTTTGTTTCTTGTACTAATTCATCCATCATTCCGCCTTTTCCACAAATAACTAATTTTGCATCATGATAGTGTTGTAAAATTTTAGGCATAGCACCAATTAAATTTTGTATTCCTTTTTCATAAACCAATCTTCCAACATATAAAATTATCTTTTCGCTGTCCATAGCAAATTGTCTTCTGAAGTCATAATCTCTTTCTATTCCTGAAAAATTATTTAAGTTAACTCCATTTGGTATAACATTTATTTTCTCATATGGTAATCCAAATAATCTTTGCAAATCATTTTTCATAAAATTACTATTTACTATTACTTCTGTAGATTCATATGTAAGTAACCATTCTGAATCATTTATGTATCTTTGAACTTCATCATGAATACCACTATTTCTGCCACTTTCAGTTGCATGAATTGTTGTAACTATTGGAATTTTATAAGATTCTTTTAATGATTTAGCACTATATGTAACTAACCAATCATGAGCATGAATGACGTCAAATTTTCCTTGCTCATTAATTATTTCAGATGCTTTAGAAACAATATTAAAATTTAATTGCATTATCCAATCTATAAAATTATTTGGACTAATTATATAATTATCAACTCTATATACATTTACTCCTTTGTCATCTTCATAATATGGCATATTTCCATCTCTGTAAGTTATGACTGTTACTTCATGTCCATCTTTGATTAGTCTATGAGACAAATCATGAACTACTCTTGCCATTCCTCCTACAATTCTTGGTGGATATTCCCATGATAGCATTAAAATTCGCATAATTTTATGCTCCCTTCAAAATTTCTTTAGTAACTAATTTTTTAGTTTAAATAATTTCTAATACATTATTTTTTTACACTTACATAATATTTTATACATAATTTTTTTAAAAGTAAATAGAAAATTACATTTTTTTGTGATTGTTTTTAGTATTTTTTTTTAATTTTTTTAATACATCATTTTTTTATTTTTTTCGTCATTTTTTTTATTTTTTTTCGTTTTTCTATTGTAAAAAAAAAGTGTTTGATATATTATTATATAAGGTTTATTTACAGAGGAGGAACTAATGGCTTTAAAAACTAAAGAAGAACAAGATAAAATAAAAAAATTAAATACAAGTTCTAAAAAAACAGTTGAAAATAAAAAATCAGCTGCTGTTAAGGTTGATGTTAAAGATAATTCTAAAAAAGAAACTAAAACTGTTAAAAAGAGTCCGTCTAAAACTTCCTCTAGCACTAAATCTAAGACTTCAAAAAAAGTTATTTCTAATGATTCTTCTGAAACAAAAGCAAAATCAACAAAAAAGTCAACAAAAAAATCAACTGCTGTTTCTTCTAATAAAAAAACTGTAGCTGAAAAAAAGAGTACTACTAAAAAAACTACTTTAAAAACAGTTTCTAAAAAAGATTCAAAAATAAAAAAATCTAAAAAAACTTCACCTAAAATTATTCCAATAAATCCAATAGAATATTATGATTTGCCTTACAGATATAATCAAACTGTTGTTAAAGTTCTAGCTCAAAACCCTAATACATTATTTGTTTATTGGGATGTTTCAGATAGCGATAGAGATAATTTTGAAAAATTATATGGAAAAGACTTTTTTTATAAAACAAAACCTGTTTTAGTTATTCATAATTTAACTAATAATTATACATTTGAAATAGATATAAATGATTTTGCAAATAACTGGTATGTTAATGTAAATGATACAAAATGTAAATATTTAATTGAACTTGGAAGAAGACCAATTGATAACGAAGAATATTCTATTCCTGTTAATTATTTAAATGTTGCATTTTCTAATACAATTGAAATACCAAATGATCATATTCTTTTCTTTAAAGAAAATGATAGAATATATTTCAAAAATATAAAAACCAATAAAGTAACCGAAAAAATATTTAAAAATAAAACTTATTCTAATAATTTAAAAAGTATTTATCAAAACTATAATCTTTCAGAAGAAAATAATAAGTTTGATTTTAAAAATCCATCATCACAAAACCCAACTTCAGTTTCTTTATAATATAAAAAGTCAAGTACATACTATATGTGTATGTACTTTTATAAATAAAATTTATTATACAATTTTTAATTGAATGGAGATTTTTATGAAAAAAAATGTGAAAGGATATGTAAGTTTTATATTGCATGCACATTTGCCATTTGTTCATCATCCAGAAAATGAAGATTATTTAGAAGAACAATGGTTGTATGAAGCAATTTCAGAATGTTATATTCCGCTTTTAAATAATTTTCAAAAGCTTGTAGATGAGCATGTTGATTTTAGATTTACTATGTCGCTTACTCCTCCACTTCTTAATATGCTTGATAATCAGATGCTACAAGAAAGATATATAAAATATTTAAAAAAACATATTGAACTTTGTGAAAAAGAAATTGTTAGAACTAAAGACGATCCTAGAATAAATGAATTATCACATTATTATTTAGATAGATATTCAAATGATTTACATATTTTTCAAGATGTATACAATTGCAATCTTATTTCTGCATTTAAAAAATTTAATGATTTGGGAGTTTTAGAAATTATTGGATGTGGTGCTACACATGGTTATTTTCCAATTTTATATTTAAATGAAAAAACTGTAAGAGCTCAAATTGCTTTAGGTGTACAAACATATAATAAGTATTTTTCTAAACCCATCAAAGGATTTTGGCTTCCTGAATGTGGATATGTTCCTGAAGCTGATAAATATTTAAAAGAATTTGGCATTGAATATGTATTATTAGAAACTCATGGTATTTTATATGCAGATCCTACTCCTCTTTATGGCACTTATGCTCCAATAGTTTCTCCTGATGGAGTAGTTGCTTTTGGAAGAGATTTAGAGTCTTCTAGACAAGTATGGAGTTCAATAAATGGATATCCCGGTGATTTCAATTACAGAGAGTTCTATCGTGATATTGGATATGATGCTCCTTATGATTATATAAAACCTTATATTGCCTCAAATGGTGCTAGAGTTTCTACTGGAATTAGATATCATAGAATTACAGGAAAAACTGAAAATAAAGATATATACAATTTGCAATGGGCACAAGATAGCATAAATAAACAATCTGGTCACTTTTTTGATTGTAGATGTAAACAGATAGATTATTTAGCAGAGCATACAGAAAATCCTCCTATCATTGTT
>CANQMY010000061.1 GCA_947625075.1 uncultured Clostridia bacterium | reverse complement strand
AAAAAGATATTCAAAAAAATTCAAACTTTAAAGCAGATTATAAATGGCAATTAGAAGCAATTACTAACATAATAAAAAATTCAATAGAGCATAGCAGGGAAAACTCAAAAATAGATATAAAAGTAGAGGATTCTTCTGTTATGTTAAAAATAATAATAAAAGACTATGGAGAAGGAATTTCTAAAAAAGATATAAATCACATATTTCAAAGATTTTATAAGACAAAAAATGCATCTGATGATAGTATAGGAATAGGATTAGCTCTATCAAAAACGATTATTGAAAAAGACAATGGATATATATCGGTAGAATCAACTGAAAATGTAGGTTCTACATTTATTATAAAATATATAAAATAAGCTTTTAGATAAATTTCTAAAAGCTTATTTTAAAGTAATTATGAAAATAATAATAATCATTGCAAAAAAACATAAAATAAGTTATAATAATATTGTGATTTATACGAAAAAATAAAAAATAATAAAGGAGTAAAAAATGCAATATTTATATTATATACAACAAGCTCTAATATGGATTGTAACAATTTTTTGGATTTATCAATTAATTATTAGTTTATGCTCATTTGTTAATCTTAAAGATAAACCAAAAATAATAGATAAAAAACATAAATTTGTAGCAATAATACCTGCACATAACGAAGAAAATGTAATTGGTAATCTTATTGAAAGTTTAAATAATCAAAATTATCCTAAAGATTTATTTGATATTTATGTTATAGCAGACAATTGTACTGATAATACTGAAGAAATAGCAAAAAAATTAAATGTTAAAGTCTTTAAAAGAAACGAAAAAGATATAAATAAGCAAACCAAAGGATTTGCTTTACAATTATTTTTAAATAAATTATTAAGTGATCCTAAAATGGATTATGACGCTTTTTGTGTGTTTGATGCTGATAATATAGTAGATGAAAATTTTTTATCAGCGATGAATGAACATCTTTGTCAAGGAGAGGATGTAGTTCAGGGGTATAGAGATATAAAAAACCCAACAGATAGTTGGATATCTTCAGGATATGCAATTTTTTATTGGACAATGAATAGATTTTATCATTTGGCAAGATATAATGCTGGTCTTTCACCTTTGATTAATGGTACAGGTTTTATGGTTAAATTTGATTGTATTAAAGAAAGTGGATGGAATACAAACACTCTTACAGAAGATATTGAATTTTCTTTAAAGAGAATAATTGGAGGACATAAATTAGGATGGGCAACTGATGCAATTGTTTATGATGAGCAACCAGTAAAATTTAAACCTTCATGGTCACAAAGATCAAGATGGACAATAGGACATATGCAATGTTTAAATGAATATACATTAGATTTAGCAAAGGCAGTAAGAAAAAATAAAACTCTTATGAATTTTGATGGATTATTATATATAATAGGTACAGCTCCGATGTTTGTAGTTACTATATTATTACTTTTATCTAATGCAATTGTTTATTTAGGAAAAGAGATGTCCACTGCAGATTTTATTATAAATATTTTAAGATATGTAATACCAACATTTTTACTTCCTATTTTTACAGCAATTATGATTATGATAATTGATAAAAAACCTATCAATAAAATGCTTAAAGGACTTTTAATGTATCCTATATTTTTAGGTTCATGGTTAGTAATAAATTTTAAATGTTTATTTAAAAGAGATGTTACATGGGAGAAAATTGATCATGTTAGAGATGTTAAAATAGATGATGTATCAGAAAATGAAAAAGAAAAAATAAATAACAAAAATAATAAAAGAGTGAAAGTATCTAATAGTTAGAATGGTTTATAGATAAATCCTAAAATCTAAATTATTATTATAAGGAACAAATATAATGTTAAAAAATATTGAAGTATATGCTTTTGTTGGACCATCTGGAACGGGAAAAAGCTATAGAGCTCAAATGGTAGCAAATAAATATGGTATTGAATTTATTATTGATGATGGAATCTTAGTAAAAGAAAATGATGTTATAGCAGGTAGTTCTGCAAAAAAGGCATCTACGAAAATTGAAACAGTTAGAAGAGCTTTATTCATAAATAATGAACAAAAAAAAGAGATGATAAAAGCAATAAAAAAATATAATCCTAAATCAATTTTAATATTAGGAACATCTGATAATATGGTAGAAGAAATTGCAGAAAATTTGGAATTACCTAAAATAAAAAAGACAATTTATATTACAGAAGTTGCAACAGAAGAAGAAATAGACAGTGCAAAAAGGATGAGAATTACAGAAGGAAAACATGTAATACCAGTTCCTACTTTTGAAATAAAAAAGGATTTTTCAGGTTTTTTGCTAGATCCACTTCAAATATTTAAAACAAATGGATATGGGAATAAACCTTATATTGCTGAAAAATCAATTATAAGACCTACATTTAATTATATAGGAAACTTTACAATTTCTGATACAGTATTTAGGCAAATCATTGAATATTTAGCAGAAAAAAATACTGCAATAACAGAAATATTACGTGTAAGAGTTAATAATTCAGAAGAAGGTCCTACAATATACATAGAAGCAGAAGTGAATTATGGAATAAATATATTATCTGAACTTGGAGAATTTAAAGATAAATGTATTAAAGAAATTGAAAGATTAACAGCAATGAATGTAAAATCAATGAAAATAATAGCAAAAAAAATAAATTTACCAAAAATTTTTAATAAATAAAATTATATTTAGGAGGAATAGAAAATGCCTTTTGTTGTAGCAATAGATGGACCATCAGGTACTGGAAAGGGAACAGTAACAAGTGCTTTAGCTAAAAAATTAAATTTATTATACATAGATACAGGTGCAACTTATAGATGTGTTACTTTAAAACTTATAAAAGAAAATATAAATCTAGATGATAAAGAAAATATTGAAAAAGCTTTAAAGAATATAAATATAGAATTTAAGAAAAATAAAATTTTGTTAGATGGTGAAGATGTAAGTTTAGAAATAAGAAAAAATCCAGTAAATGATATGGTAGCAAAGGTTGCAGAGCTTCCAGAAGTAAGACATTCACTTGTAGACCTTCAAAGAAAAATGTCAGAAGGAAAAAATGTAATTTTAGAGGGAAGAGATATTGGAACCAATGTATTCCCAAATGCAGATGTAAAATTTTATTTAGATGCCTCTCAAGAGGAAAGAATAAAAAGAAGATTGAAACAAAATAAAGAAAAAGGAATTGAAACTTCTGAAGAGGAAGTAAGAAAAAATATTAAGTTCAGAGATGAATCTGAAAAGACGAGAGAGCTTAATCCATTAAGGCAAGCTGAAGATGCAATATATGTTGATACAACTGATCTTACAATTAAAGAAGTAGAAGACAAATTATATAAAATAATAAAAAAGAAAAAACATGATGCAAAATGGATTGAAAGAGGTTATATACAAACTAAAAACACAGTATTCAAAAGAATTGCAAGAAAGACTATAAAAGTTTTTTTAGCATCACTTTACCATATAGTATATAGAGTAAAAAAGACAGGCTTAGAAAATTTAGAACAAGATGATGGATTTATAATTTGTTCTAATCATCTAAATTATTTAGATGCTGCTGCAATTGTTTTATTAAATAAGAAAACAATTAGATTTGTTGCTAAATCGGATTTGTATAGAATACCAATTATATCTTTTTTAGGACATATTTTTGATGTTATTCCAATTAAAAGAGGAAAGAATGATTTAGCATCAATAAAAATGTGTTTGAAAGCATTAAGGAATAAAGAAATTATAGGAATTTTTCCTGAAGGAACAAGAAAAGGAATAGAAAAAAATGTAAAAGTTAAAAATGGAGCAGTATTTTTAGCAGAAAAAGCAAATGTAAAAATTGTTCCTGTAGGAATTAGAGGAAATTTTAAACCATTTACTAAAGTTTATATAAATTATGGAAAACCAATTGATATAAATAAACTAAAAAATGATGATCCTAACTGGATAGATACTGCTAGTAATAAAGTTATGGAAGAAATAATTATGTTGACAAAGAAACAGCAATAATGTTATAATTATAACGTTTATAATTTTTAAGAAAAGGAATAAAATGAATGAGTGAAGAAAATCTTTCGTTTGAAGAATTATTAAATAACTCTTTTGAAAAAGCAAAGAAATTAGAAAAACAAACAATAGGTACAGTAATTGAAATAAATGATGAAGGAGAAATTTTTGTAGATTTAAATTATAAAGCAGATGGAATTATACCAAAAGGTGAATATTCATACGACGAAAATTGTGACCCTAAAAAAGAATTAAAAATAGGAGATAAAATAGAAGTAGAAATACTAAAAATGAATGATGGACAAGGAAATGTATTATTATCTTCTAAAAAGATTAAACAAAAAAATATTAGAGAAACTTTTGAAGAAAAAATTAAAAATAATGAAATATTTGAAGAAAAAGTTTCAGAAATCAATGATAAAGGAGTTATAGTTAATTTTAATGGAATAAGAATATTTATTCCTAATTCACTTTCTTGTGGTCAAAAAGATAAAGTAAGATTTAAAATAATTGAATATAATCCAAAAGATCATAAAGTAATAGGTTCATGTAAAATAATTTTAGATGAAGAAAAAAAGAAAGCAGAAGATGATTTTTGGAAAAATGCTAAAGTTGGAAATGAATATGAAGGAATAGTATCTAGTATAAGCTCTTATGGAGCTTTTATAGATATTAATGGAGCACAAGGTTTACTACATGTATCAGAAATTTCATGGGATAGAAATGCAAAAGTACAAGATATTTTAAAACAAGGTCAGATTATAAAAGTAAAAATAAAAGAGTTAGATACAGCTAATAAAAGAATGAAACTAAGTTTTGACGGAAAAGGAGAAGATCCTTGGAATAAATTAAATATAAAAGTAGGAGATATTTTAAGAGTTAAAATAAAAAAATTAATGCCTTTTGGAGCTTTTGCAGAAATTGAAAAAGGAATAGATGGACTTATACATATTTCTCAAATATCAGAACAAAAAATTACAAAACCAGAAGATAAATTACAAATTGGAGAGGAAGTAAATGCTAAAGTAATAGATGCTGACTTAGAAAATAAAAAAATTGAACTTTCAATTAAAGAATTAGAAGGAACATCTAGTGAATATAGTAACTTACAAAATTAAAATTTAATTTTTAACATAATAAAAGGGGATAAAAAATAATGAATAACGAAAATATAAGAAATATAGCAATAATTGCGCACGTTGACCATGGAAAAACAACATTAGTTGATGCACTTTTACATCAAAGCCATGTGTTTAGGGAAAATGAACAAGTTGAAGAAAGAGTAATGGATTCAAATGATTTAGAGAGAGAAAGAGGAATTACAATTTTATCAAAAAATACATCAGTAATGTATAAAGGAATAAAAATAAATATTGTAGATACTCCAGGACATGCAGATTTTGAAGGTGAAGTTGAGCGTGTTTTAAAAACAGTTGATGGAGTACTACTTCTTGTTGATGCTTTTGATGGACCAATGCCACAAACAAGAGAAGTTTTAAAGAAATCATTAGAATTGAATTTACAACCAATAGTAGTAATAAATAAAATAGATAGACCTGGAGCACAACCACTTAAAGTGGTTGATCAAGTACTAGAACTATTTATAGATTTAGGTGCTAATGACGAACAACTAGATTTTCCAGTAATTTATGCATCTGCTAAAAATGGTATTGCAAAATTAAACTTATCTGATGAGTCAGATAATGTTGAATGTATTTTTGATACAATTATAGAAAAAATCGACCCACCTAAATGTGATATAGATGGAACACTTCAACTTTTAGTATCTAATATTGGATACGATGATTATTTAGGAAGAATAGCATCAGGAAGAATTGAAAGAGGAATAATTAAAGCAGGACAAACTGTAAGCATATGCAAAGAAAATGGAAATGTAACTCAAGGTAAAATTGCTAAATTATTTACTTTTGAAGGATTAAAAAGGGTTGAAACAGATGAAGTTAAAGCAGGAGATATTGTTTCAATATCTGGAATTTCTGACATTAATATTGGTGAAACAATATGTGATTTAGAACATCCTGAAAAAATTGAATTTGTAAATATTGACGAACCAACTGTTTCAATGACATTTAGTGTAAATGATGGACCTTTAGCAGGTAAAGAAGGAAAATTTGTAACATCAAGACATATTAGAGATAGATTATTCAAAGAACTAGAAAGAAATGTATCATTAAGAGTTAAAGAAACAGATAAAGCAGATAGTTTTGAAGTATGTGGACGTGGAGAATTACATTTATCTGTTCTTATTGAAACAATGAGAAGAGAAGGATTTGAACTTTTAGTATCTCGTCCTAAAGTTATTTTTAAAGAAATAGATGGTGTAAAATGTGAACCAATAGAAACATTAAGTGTAAATATTCCAGATGACTCTGTTGGTACTGTTATAGAAAAATTAGGAAAAAGAAAAGCTGAAATGGTTAATATGGAACCAGCAGAAGCTGGACATACTAAAATAGAATTTGAAATACCTGCAAGAGGACTTATTGGGTATAGAACAGAGTTTTTAACAGATACTAAAGGCGAAGGAAGAATGGCAAGTGTATTTAAAGAATATGCTCCATATAAAGGCGAAATACAATCAAGAACAAAAGGTGTTATTGTTGCATTTGAAGCAGGAACTTCTATTACGTATGGTTTGTATAATGCACAACTTAGAGGAGAACTTTTAATTGGTCCAGGAGTAGAAGTATATGAAGGTATGATTGTT
>CANQMY010000060.1 GCA_947625075.1 uncultured Clostridia bacterium | reverse complement strand
TTATCAGAGAATGGAATATTTGAAAAAGCAAGAGATGCAGTAGGAAAATATAAAGAAGCAGATAAAAGTGAAAAAGGGGAACTAAGTGATCTAGATAAATATATTGACAATATAGGAAAAGAAGATGAAAATGCGAAATTTGAAAACAATGGAATAGATAAAACGCATGATGGAGCAAAATATGATCCAATAACAACAGACGATGGAATGTGGATAATATATAAAGATATAGATACAAGAACAACAAAAGTAAATGTATATGTTGAATCAAAATATTATTGTCCATCATTTGAACAATTTGTTTTAGAAAAATATTTTTTAACTATGTTTTTATATAGATATGCTTTGCCAATATATAGTTTTTCAGATTTATCTGATTATTTTGCTAATGCTGTAGATAATAAATATGAAAATGCGCTAGGTATGGGTGGAGTATTTGGTATAGATGAAAGTTTTAATTTAGTTGAAAATGAATATATTAATAAGCGATATAATGAAATGGGATTAGGACCACTGTTTTCAGAAATATTAGAACAGTTAGGAACAAATGAGTATGATACTTTAAAAGAAGTAGGAGAGATGATTGTAGGTGAATTATCTAGTATGGGTGAAGAGGAGACTTTGCTTACTTATAAAAACTTAGAGACAACATATAATAAGTTATATGGAGATAGAAAAGATTTAGAAATACCAGAAACAAAAAAAGGAGACACATATAAGATAAAATTACCGGATGGAAAAGAAGAAGAAATAGAAGGAAAAGACTTATATAAAGCAAAATTTAGATATGTAACAACAAAAAATGGTTCAGTAGATATAGAAATAACTAAGAATGCAGAAACTCCACAAGAAATTACTTATGAAAAAGTTGACAATATTGGTGATTGTATGATTGAAGACGGTGAATACGTATATACGTACAATTGTTTGATGCTTTTTGATGAGGTATCTCTTTATGGAATACCTAGAAAAGATCTTAGTGAAAAAATTGAAAAGCTTAAGGAACCAAATGTATTGTTTGAATTAACTAAACTGAATTGCAGATATAGGTTTAATTTAAACGGATGGAATGTACTATCTAAAGCTACGCTTAATGTTAATAATGAAAGCATAGAAATAAAAGAAGAGTGCAAATCTTTAATAAATGGTGAGCCTGTAACAGGAATGATTGGGACGTATTATCTATCGTGTAATTTGAACTTTAAATTGATTAAGATACCAGATACAGTAGTATATATGTTTGAAACGTTTAGATATGCGAATTTTACCGGAGAGAGTTTTGAAATTGTTTTTCCAAAATCACTTAAGTATGGAAGTCATGTTATATCTGAGTACAGAATTGAAAAGAATAATGGAAAATTGAAATTTTATGAAGGATCAATTGGAAACAAGTATACTAATAATTATCCAATGTTCTTTGAAGGTAGTGATCTTTTTGAATATTATGATGAATTAATTTCTAGCGGACATATAGAAACTTATAAATAAAGAAGATAATAAAATAAAGGATATTAATAACAGAAATAATGAATTTTATAAACTCACTAAAAAAGATAAATAAAAGTTTAATTAATGATTAAACTTAATAAAAATAAATATATAAAAAATATAACATAAAGACAAAGAAAAATCAATAAAAAAATATATATAAAGAAATTAAATTTGCAAAAAAAATAAAAAAATAAATCTTATGAAAAGCTTAATGCAAGCTAAACATAAGATTTATTCTTTTTTTATTAAGTTTAATCCTTAATAAAAATTAACATAATATAAGAGGAGAAAAACAAATGAGAAATAAAGAAAAATATTTTAATAATAGAAGAAAAGAACGAGGAATAACATTAGTAGCTCTAGTTGTAACAATTATAATATTGTTAATCTTAGCAGGAGTAACACTTCGGAACAGTGTTAGGACAAAATGGAATAATTGAAAGAACAAAAGAAGCAGTAGAAAAGTATAAAAAATCTTCAAAAAATGAAACTGAAGTATTAACAGAATTAGGAAAGAAATTAGAAAATTTAAATATAGATTACAATGATTATATAGGATGTTATGTAGAAGGATATACACCAACAGAAAAAACATATACTATAACATCAGATGTATCAGGAATAGATAGTAACAAAGATAAAAATGGTAATATATATGAAAATATAGATGAAAATAATGAGCAGAAATTTACAACAGAAACAGATATGAAGTGGAGAATATGGGACTATGATGGAACAACAATAAGATTAATATCAGAAAAACCAACAAATGCAAAGTTAACATTAGATGGAGCAACAGGATATAATAATGGAGTATGGATAGTAAATGAAATATGTAGACAATGTTATGGGCAATATGATGGCAATAAAATGAAAACCGGAATTAAGTTAAACAACTTAAAGAGAAGTGATATAGAAAAAGTAACAAAATATGATTACACACAATGTGTTCAACTTGGAGAAAGTGATGTTAAATATTATATGTATGGTGATACAAAAAATTATAGTGGTAATAATAATTGTCCGAAGATTTGGATAGAGTTTGATCAAAAATGGAAATATAAAAGAGAGTGTAATGGCAATATAATAGGAGAAGAAGAAAAGGAAGGATTAATATGGGAAGAAGAAGGAAATGGAAAATATAATGGAAGTGAACAATCTAGTAATGTTACATTTGTACAGTCATTTTGGAGATATGATTATACTAAGGAAAATGCAGAAAACGAATGGGTGAATGAAAAATACTATGATATTTTATTTGAAGGAATAGAGAAGGAGATGACTTATGGAGGCAACTGGCTTGCAACGAGAAGTACTATACTTGGCAGATTACGTTCAAATTTTGATTTGCAGATAGTACAAAGAGCTGATGAAAAAAAAGAAGGTAAAACAGTAGAAAAAACAAGAGTATATGCTGGAGGATTATTTAATTCTGATCGGTGAAGTAACAAATGTTAAACCAACACTAGGGTTACGACCAGTTATTTCACTTGATTTAAACAAATGCGGCTATAACTTAAAAAAGATTATAAATGAAAACGGAACAGTAAGTTTTAAATTAACAGAAAAAGAATAAATAATATATTTAACACTTTTATATGCAAAATAAGCGTATAGAAGTGTTAATTTTTATGAAAAAAATAAATAATGATTGATAAAATAATATCAAAAGTTCTTGAATAAAAATGTCAAATAATATATAATCAAAGTGGATTAAAAGTATTATGAAGGGAGAGGCAAAAAATGCAAGAAGTTGTATGTGAAAATGAACTTCAAACAAAAATATTTGCAAGTAATCTAGCTGAATCTTTAGGTAAAGGAGATGTAATAGTATTATCTGGAGAACTAGGTGCAGGAAAAACAAAATTTGTAGAAGGTATTTTAACTCACTTTGGAATGCAAGAAGAAATATCTAGCCCAACTTTCACAATAATTAATGAATATCATAACAATAAAATTGATATATATCATTTTGATTTATATAGGTTAGGAGATATATATGAATTTGAAAACATTGGAGGAGAAGAGTATTTTAATAAAGGGTTATGCATATTTGAATGGGGAGAATTAATAGAAGACATTTTACCAAATGACTATATTAAGGTGTCATTTGACAAGGGACAAACAGATGATGAACGAAAACTAACAATAGAAACTTATGGAACAAAATATGAAACTATGGATTTTACGAAATATTTAAGTAAGGAGTAGATGATTATGAAAATATTAGCATTAGATACATCTGGAAAAATATGCTCGGTAGCTGTGACAGAGGATGGAAAGGTTTTAAAGGAAATTTCTTGTACATCAGAAAAAGAACACTCGGAAATACTTATGCCAAGTATACAAAAATTATTGAAGTCACTAAATTTAAAATTAGATGATATTGATCTTCTTTCTTGTTCAAGAGGACCTGGTTCATTCACAGGAATTAGAGTTGCTATGGCAACAGTTAAAGCATTATCAGATGCAAAAGATATTCCTATTGCAGGAGTAGACACATTAAAAGCGTTAGCATATAGTACTATAATAAAAAAAGGAAAGAGAGAATGCAAAATATTATCTATGATAGATGCTAGAAATGAAAATGTATATTTTGCAGTATATAGAATACATAATGGAAATTTGTCATTGTATAAAAATGCAGAAGTAAGAAACATAACAGATGTAGTAGAATACATTGACTTTGTAAATCCATTATATATAGTAGGAGATACATTTGAAGAAAAATTAGAACCATTTTTTAAAGCAAAATTTTCAAAACAATATGCACAAGGAAAGAAAACAGATAATTACGAATATATTACAGATCTTCCACCAATGTCAGAGGCAATTGCAATGGCAGCTAAAGATAAATATGATATTGGTGACTATGGAGATTCAAGTACGCTTTTTCCAATGTATTTAAGAAAACCACAAGCTCAAAGACAAAAAGAAGGAGATGGAGAAAGAATATATATTTTAGAAATGACAAAATTAGATTTAGAAAATATTAAATCTGAATATAACGAATTTCCTAATATATGGGATTATAAAACTCTAGAGGAAGATTACAAAAATTCTAAATATTTAGTTGCAAAGCAAAATAATCAAATAGTTGGATTTATTGGAACAAGAACAATCTTCGGCGAATTAGATATAATGAACATAGTAACAAGACAGGATAAACAAAATCAAGGAATTGCATCTAATCTATTAAGTTATGTAATTAGAAAAAATAATGTAGAGAAAATAAATTTAGAAGTAAATGAGCATAATATTAAGGCAATTAAATTATATAGAAAATTTGGATTCCGTGATGAAGGAATTAGAAAAAAATATTATAATGGAAAAGATGATGCAATTTTAATGAATCTTGTTATTAAATAAAACTTAGGAGGAAAAAATGAAAAATACAAATGAAGTTTCATATAAAGATTTAAGATATAATTGTAACCCTGATATTTTTAATTTTGAAACTACAGAAGAATTAGATACTAACTATAAAGGAATAGGACAACAGAGAGGTATAGATTCTTTAGAATTTGGATTAACAGTTGATACAAAAGGATATAATGTATATTTAGAAGGTCCATCTGGATCTGGAAAAACAACATATACTAAAAACTATTTAGATAAACTATCAAAAACAAAAAAGACTCCACCAGATTGGTGCTATATTTATAATTTTGAAAATCCAAATGAGCCAGTTGCAGTAAGTCTTCCTGCAGGAGAAGGGAACAATTTTAAAACTGTAATGGATAAATTTATTAAAGAAATAAGAACAGATATAAAAAATACTTTTAAAAATGAAGATTTTGAAAAAGAAAAAACTGTAATAACTAAAAAATATCAGGAAAAAAGAATAGCACTACTTGAAGACTTAAATAAAAGATCTGAAAAATATGGATTTCAAGTAAAATCCGCAGATAATGGCATATATATGATGCCTATAGTAGATGGAAAAGTAATAAAAGAAGAAGAATTTAATGAGTTAGATGAAAATATAAGAAAAGAATATGAAGATAATTCAACAATTGTTCAAAAACAAATAATTGAAGTAATTGCAGCAATAAAACAATTAGATGAAGAATCAGAAAGAAAAGTATCTGAATGGCAATCAAATATTGCAGTTCTTACAATAGAAGGACATATTTCTTATGTAAAATCAAATTTTAAGAGAAATAAAAAAATAACAAAATTCTTAGATGGAGTGAAAAAAGATATTTTAAATAATATCTCAAAATTTATAGAAGAAGACAAAAAAAATCAAGATAATCAAGCTCAGAAACCTCAAGAAACAAAACCTTGGGAAAATTATAAAGTAAATGTATTTATAGATAATAGTAATAATCAAGGTGCACCAGTTATAATGGATTCAAATTACTCTTTTAATAATTTATTTGGAAGATTAGAATATGAAAATTACTATGGAATGTTAAAAACAGATTATACAATGATAAGACCAGGATTATTACAAAGAGCAAATGGAGGATATATAATTTTTCAGGCAAATGACCTATTAACAAATCCAGCATGCTATGAAAATTTAAAGAAAGTTTTGAGAAATAAAGAAATTGGAATTGATAATTCATTAGAACAAAGATCATCTATGGTATTAGTATCTTTAAAACCAGAACCAATCCCTCTAGATTTGAAAGTTATTTTAATTGGAAATGAAAATGTATATCAAACACTTTTATCGGTGGATGAAGAATTTAGAAAATTATTTAAAATAAAAGTTGAGTTTGAAGATCAAGCTCCATTAGATGAAAATAATTTAAAAGATTTAGCAGGATTTGTACATGGATTTTGTACAGAAAGTGAATTGCCACATCTAGATAGAAGTGGAGTAGCAAGACTTGCAGAATATTCATGTAGATTAGCAGAAAATAAAAGTAAATTATCAACCCAATTTGGTGAACTTACACAGGTAATAGTGGAAGCGGCAACTTGGGCAAAAATAGATAAGTCAAAAATTGTTACAGCAGAATATATTGACAAAGCATTGCTAGAAAGAAAGAACCGTGTAAAAAAATATGATGAAAAATATACAGAAATGATTAAAGACAGAGTATTATTAATTGATACTAAAGGAAGCAAAGTTGGACAAATAAATGGGTTAACTATAATGTCTTTAGGAGATTATACATTTGGAAAACCTGTTAGAATTACAGCAAATACATTCACTGGAAAAAGTGGAATAATAAATGTTGAAAGGGAAGTTGAACTTTCAGGTTCTTCACATTCAAAAGGAATATTAATATTAAACGGTTATATTGGTGAAAAGTTTGCAAAAGAAATGCCGCTTTCACTTACAGCTAGTATATGTTTTG
>CANQMY010000059.1 GCA_947625075.1 uncultured Clostridia bacterium | reverse complement strand
TATCCACTAAGAATTATATCAAAAGAATGTCGAGAAAACAATCATTTTGTAAATAAAGTTTGTGAGAATTTATGGAATGAGAAAATAGGTATGTATTCAACATATAATTTATTGAAAACCAGTGTATAAAATCATAAAAAATATATTAATTCTTTAAAAAAGTTAAAGATAATATTTTAGTTTTATCTATAATCAAAATATAAAAAATGAAAACTAAAGATGGAAATATTTTAGATGAAATTGCACAAAGTGAAGATGACAAATATAAAAAGTATAATAGAGGAAAAATGAAAGTAAGATAAAAAATACTATATAAATTATGTCATAAATAAAATTAATAGAGAGGTATGAATCATCAGTCATATTCGCAATTCCAAAGGGTTTTATATTTGCTAGAGAAATTTTTTGCTAATTTGGTAATTATTGACATAACGCCTTGAAAATGGTACAATATTGCTAGTAGGAGAATCAGTACCAAACTGGTTAGGGCTTTCTAGAAGCGCGCCAGTCGCTGAATCTCCTTTTTTAATAGCTTTTTGATTTTTTGGCTATATCAAAAATAAAATTAATAGAAAGTATAAATTTTTTAATTAAACTAATCTAGTCTATTACAGCTTTTTATATTCTTTCTTGCTTTTCATATTTTTCTCTTATTTCTATTGGTGTGTCATACTTAATTTAGCTCAGTCATTCTCATATTCACCGAAAAGCCAATCTACTCATGGAGCATCTATGTAACGTATTTAAAATCACTTCCTTATACTTTAGCTATTTTTGTACTAATATTCTAATTTTTTAACTTCTAATAGAGTTACTTATATTAAATTTCTTTTGAAAATAAATTAAAATATTGTATTGTATATAATTAGGCAACAGATACAATTTTATTATTAAGAAAATATTCATTTAATATTTTTTATAAAAGATAATTTTTCTAATAATATAATAAAAAAATTAGCAGACAAGTACAGTAAAAAACACCTACTTATTCAGTAAGTGCTTTTTCTTCATTTTTATTTTTTTAAATTGAGTTTGTTTTTGGATGCCATAACTTTTTTCACATAGTTCATTCATTCTATCTTTACGTTTATCATATTTTTAGTTTTTTTTGAGACTATATTATAAAGATTATTACTGTTTATATCTAAAAATTTAGATATTTCCTATAATCTAGTTTTAGTTTGACTATTTACCTTGTTATATATATTCTTTAACTTCTTTATCTGTTCATCATGAAGTTTCCAATATTCTTGCATTTTATCACCTTGGTAAAAAAAGAACAGATTATCTCTGTTCTTTAAATTGATTATATTCTCTTTTAATTTTATTTATACTTACTTTATTATTTCTATGCTTATTATATGTTCTTGTCAGCATTATATTTGCAGGAACATTATTATGTCTTGATGGAATTGCTAAATGAAAAAGATCTATTAGTCTTACTTTCAAAACACAAAGCCCATCTTTATATTCTTTTTCAATATATATTCGTAATTTATTTTTTTTATTCTTTAGTTGATATTTCAAAACTCTTGATGTTCTCGCATCGGTAAATGGTTCCATATTATTATGTGTTAAAATATTAGATAATCTAGTAGTGTTTTTAGAATGTAATTCTACATCGTAAGCCTCAAAATCATTTAAAATATCTTTTCCATCTTTATAATCTTTATATATGCTTTTTAATAATTTATATTGCTCATTTTGATCAGTCTTAACAAAATTTGAAAATTCTTCATTAGGAATATTGATTGATTTCATCGCATAATCCAATTCCAGCCTTTCATATTCTTCACTTACAGTTATACAATTATTATATCTATCTAAAACATGATCAAATCTACTTGTAAGAATACTCATTTATTATATCTTCTTTTGGAATCTTATTACTATGCATTGATTTATTAAAGTCAGAATGTTTTTTCCAACAATCATCTTTGTGAGATTCTTCAACAAGTGAAAAATCACTAGCCTTTAATATATCGTCTAAAATACCATCAATATAACTTTTAGTAAAGTCATTATTTTTAAATATATTTTCATCTCTAAATTGATTTAAAGTATTTGCTTTGTGATGCCTATATACATCTGGAATAACTGGACCATAAATCCATGCTTCTATATCTTCATCAAATAAATTCTCTTCTAAACTACTTACATCTATTTCAGACATTGCTGAATTTGTTCCTTTACCTTTTCTAACAAAACCACCCCAATAGGCAAAACAAAAATACAAAGCTTTTTGTAATTTTATTGGAGATATATCCTTTCCATTACTTTGCTCTTTGTACCTATCTATTATATAAATAGCTAATGATTTTGCTGTAGTTATTGCCATAATTAATCACTACCTTTCTATATAGTATATGAGATTATAGCACACTTCTTTACATAATGCAATATTTTTCATATACCAACCCCAATTTTATTTTATCATATTATTATTTTTATTATTATAATAATAAAAATTTTTATTTATTTTTCCTTCGTATATTACATTTTTGTTTCAATTGTAATAATTATTTTTTGTTTATTGTGGTACTTTGCTTTATATTTTCTTTTTTACTTCATCATATTGCTCTAATTCTTTAAATTTATTATTAGGATTATTTAGCTTAATATTTAAAGTATTACCACTTACATCTTGTTCCATGTCTTTCATATTTTTTAAATTCTTTTTTATAATTAGCTACTAAAAATTTATTGTAGAGAGTAGGGATGATTAAACAATATATGCAATTTTATTATTAGGAAAATATTTGCTTAATTGTTCTCTAAAAAACAATTCTCCTTCTTTTCTAATATCAGATCTATACCAGTATTTACCTTTACCTCTTCCTGTCATTATATCTTTATTATAAAGATTTATGGCATTCGGGAACGCTTCTGAATTTATCTTTGTATGGACATAGCTATAGGTCATAAATATTATTTCAAAAAAATACATCTTCCTTCACTTTATTTGAAAGATCTTTTTGTAATCTTTGAATTAAATCGGTATATAGCTCTTTCCATCTATCTACAAATATAACAGGGGCAATGAGTATTCCTACATCGTAACCTGCATCTTTTAATTTATTTATTGCTTCGATTCTTTCTTTTAATCTAGATGTACCGAATTCTACTTTATTTATTATTTCTTCTGGATTTACACTTATTCGTATTATTATTTTATTTCTATGGTCTAAATTTAATAAGTCACTTACCATACCAAATTTGGTTGGAAATGTTAATTTACCCTTTGATGCGTTTTTAAAGTTTTCTATTGTCCAAACTAAATTATTAGTGATAGTATTCTCAAGTACTAAATCGCTATTGCTACCTATTTCAAATACCAATTCTTTATCCGATTTCTCAGAAGCTTGTATTATTTTATTTAGCATTTCCTCTCTATTGACGAACAATCTTAAATATGCGCATTTGTTGTAGTTACATACCAGATAACAGTACATACAAGCAGCAGTGCAGCCAGATGAAGTATATGGTACTAAATAGTCTGATATTTTATGATTTGGTACAAATTTGTGAGTTTTTCTTATTCCAATGATAAGGTTTCTTTTCATATCCATAAAATCTGCATTAGACTTTTTTCTCATTTCTTCTATATTGTTATGACTTTGTATTTTATACATAGGAACATCTTTATATTTGTTTAACAATTCTTTTCCAAGTGCATAGTTTTTTATATCTTCTTCAAAATAAATTGCTTTAGGTTTAAACATATTTAAAACTCCTTTTTAATAGTTTAACCTATGATTTAGATAATATTTACTTTGAACA
This sequence comes from uncultured Clostridia bacterium, assembly GCA_947625075.1. GTDB lineage: Bacteria > Bacillota > Clostridia > TANB77 > CAG-508 > CAG-793. The sequence continues at coordinate 3,057 of CANQMY010000059.1, read as the reverse complement.
AAAAATATAGAAAATTGCAAAAATGTGAAAAAAATGGAAATATTACTTGCAAAAATGTGAAAAAATAGTAGAAAAACATATGCAAAAGTGTGATATATTTGGTTATAAATGTTGCAAAAACGTGATAGACATACAGCTGAGAGATATTATCCATACATTAAAGATAAGATGTAAAAAAGAATAAATACAATAGAAAAATATAATTATTTTAATAAAAATAAAAGAGATATAATTTGAACAATAATAAAAAATAGTTCATTATATCTCTTTTTACTTTAATAATTCTGCAAATATTGCAAAAAATAAAACCACTAAAAATACCAAAAAATACATTTTATACCTCCTTTTAAATTTAGTATATATATTGATAAATAAATTATATGCGGAACTAAACTTCCTTGGGTTTCTATATAGTAGTGTATGTTACAGTTACACTATCATTTATCACTGTCTATTATATCATATTATGAGTAAAAAATATACTTTATCTATAAAAGTGTAACACACTACACTTTTATATATTATAAATAAGAATAATAGAGGAAGATAATATTCAATTTGTATACAAAAAAGAAGTTTATTGTTCATAATAAACTTCTTATATTCCTCACTTTCCAAAAAAAATATAAAATTTTTTTTGAAACAATCCTTATATATATATTACAAAATATTATTTTCTGTTTTTGCTGTCTTTGGTATGTATCTGCATTAAGCAAGGAGTAAGAATCTTTGGGCTAGAAGCAACGGCTACGAAACAATATACCTGCTCAATACTACATATACATGTCGTTACCTATTTGCTTTTCATATTCGTTATAATCTCTACGACTTAATGTTTTAATGCAATCATCTTTATATAACTTTTCGCCCATTTCTAATCTTATATATTTCGCTCCTGTGGTTTCGTCTGTTTGCCATATTTCTTCTGGTATATCTATTGTATATATATAACCTTTTACTTGCACTAATTTTAAATCGTCTAACGTATATCTATAATTTTTTACTATTATATCTCCTTCTTTTCTGGAAGTTCCTGTGCCTATAGCTACCCCAACTGAATCAATTCCACCAATAATTGATAAAGTCTTTTCCCCAAAATAGCTGTTTGGTACTTCAAACTCAAATATTGCATAACCTCCTATATTATCTTTTAGTTTTAATATTGTTCTTTCATCTTTATTTGTTATTCTTCCAAAGTCATCTTTGGTTTCTTGTGTTCTATCTTCTGTTGTAACATAGTCTTTCCAATTTTCCGCTGTTATAGAAATTTCTTTTTTGTATTGTGATAATTCTTCGTATGTGTATCGTTTATCTGTTTGCTTTTTTCTGTAGCAATCTATTTTGTAACATATGAATATACCTGCAATTATAATTAATATTATTGCAAATATAATTATTCTTTTTTTTCTAGCCGATTTTTTCATTTCTTGTATTATCTCTTGTTTTAATTGTTCTCTCAATTCCTGTTCATTCATTTCTATAATTTCTCCTTTTTATGATTTTACATATATATTTGAATATTTATATAGTTTTTATAACTTTCTATTTTCTTTTGTCGGTATTTCAAACCACTCGTGGAAAAAATGAGAATTAGGAAATAGTTTATAATATTCTTTTAATAATTTTTCCATTATAACCTCCTGTACTTTTACTATATTACAAATAAAATTGATAGGAAAGCATGTTAATTACATCTATGCATATAAAAACTGGCTATTATTAGCTCGTTTTTCCCTTTTCAAACCATTCATTTATTTTTCCTGATTTTACAGCTTCTTCAAATTCTTTGGATTCTCTTTTCATTTCTTCTGTCGGTGGTTCCCCTTCTCCTGTAAGTTTAATTCCTGGTATTTCATGTATCCATCTTGGACTTTTTTCACTCATATCTTTTCACCTATATAATATAAATATCTTAACTTTATATTTATAGTATTTTAAATGCGAAAATAGTAGTTCTTTTTTTATTAAAGTTATTGCACTATAAATAAGAAATAGTATAAAAATTATAATTCTGGTGCATCATTATCCACTTCTTTTTCTTTTCTTTCTATTTCAGTTATAAGTTTGGCTTGTGATTCCAGAAGTTTTTGAACAAATACTTCTGTGCCATATTTCTCAACTGTTATACCTTTATTTATTAGTGCTTTACCATTAGCTTCACTTAAAACTTGCTTTGCCAAATCTGCAAATTTAACTTCTTTTGAATCAATCATATTATCTGCATTAGCAATCATTTCTAGATTATCTAAACCAATACTTGTCCTAGCAACATGATTATAAAAAGCTGCTTGTTTAAATGGCCTCATTTGTCTACATGAAGCAGCAAGCATATGCATGCTGGCAGTTTCTAAGCCTCTTTTTTCCCAGACATTAGGAATACCAGCTCTACTACATAAATCTTTTATTGATTGTTCAGCCATATCTTCATGACCAATATGTCGAGGTAGAATTTCTTTAGGAGTTTTTGCCTTACCTAAATCATGCACTAATGCAGCAAATCTAACACTTACATCTGGAGTTTTTGCTGCAACTTTATCAAGTACAATCATAGAATGTTCAAAAACGTCACCCTCAGGATGGTATTTTTCAGGCTGAGGAATACCTACTAAATCATTTATTTCCTTAAAATGTACATCTAATATTCCTGCTTCTTTAAGTACCCTAAAGAACTTAGATGGAGTATCAGTAGATAAAGCTTTTGTAAGCTCATCACGAACTCTATCCTTGGATAATGTGATTAGTTCATCTTTTAAATTACCAATCTTCTTAATTGTTTCAGGAACAACGTCAAAATCATATTTTGCAGCAAATCTTGCTACCCTGTAGGCACGTAATGGATCTTCATCGAAAGCATCACTTACGTGTCTTATTTTTTTATTTTTTATATCTGATATGCCATTGAAAGGATCAATAATTTCATCAGTTAGAACATCTTTTGCAATAGCATTTATTGTTAAATCTCTTCTTCTTAAATCTTCTTCTATTGTTATATCTTTAGATGCATTTACATTAAATCCTTTATATCCTTCAGATATTTTTTTCTCTGTTCTTGCAAGT
>CANQMY010000058.1 GCA_947625075.1 uncultured Clostridia bacterium | reverse complement strand
TAATAAAAACATTATTATACTTATAAATATATTCTATTTTTTATAAAATATTACAATGATTCATAATTAATTATATTTTTGCAAATGAAATTTTAAATTAAAATATTGATTAATAAAAAAAATATGTTATTATTATTTAAAATAAAATAAGGAGGAATATATATATGCCAACTATTTCAAGTGGAATTAATATGGATTCAAATTTAATGAATTTAAGAGCAATTGATTTAAAGGAAGTACGCCCAGAAATAAGTAATTTAATGATAGAAGGAGAAAGGATGATATATGCTTTTCAAACACTAAGAGATCAAGTTATTTTTACAACTAATAGAATATTTGTATCAAATGTAAAAGGAGTAACTGGAAAAAAGATTGCATATTTTTCATATCCATATTCTAAAATTCAATATTATGGAATTGAAACAGCAGGATTATTAGATATAGATAGTGAATTAATAATTGCATTTAGTAATGGAGCAATGTTGCAATTTGATTTTAGATCTAATGTTGATATAAGGACTATAAGTTCATTAATATCAAAATATATTTTATAAATATAAAATAGCTTATTATTTAAGTTCTATTGCAAAAAGCCATTAAAAAGGATATAATATTATAAATTATAAAAAGTTCTTTAGAAAGGTAAAATTAATGGAAAAAGAAATACTATCACAAATCTTTACGATAAAAAATATATTGATATATTTTTTATTTGTAAATGTATTTGCTTTTTTAATTATGTGGTATGATAAACATGAGGCAAAAATAGGGCAATGGAGAGTAAGTGAGGGATTCTTATTTTTGCTTGTTTTTTTGCGGTGGCGGAATTGGTGGAATTGCAGGAATGTATATATTTAGGCATAAAACAAAAAAATGGTATTTTAAATATGGATTTCCATTAATTACAGTTTTAGAATTAATAGGACTTGCATATTTAATGATTAAAGGAATTATATAGAAAATTCAAAAAAATTAGTCAGATAATATAAATGGAGGAAAATCATTATGATAAAAGATATGGATACTATAGTAAATTTGTGCAAAAATAGAGGATATATTTATCCAGGTTCAGAAATATATGGAGGTTTAGCAAATACATGGGATTATGGCCCATTAGGTGTTGAATTAAAAAATAATGTAAAAGCACTTTGGAGAAAGAAATTTATTCAAGAACAAAAAAACATAGTAGGTTTAGATAGTGCAATACTTATGAATCCAGAAACTTGGGTAGCATCAGGTCATTTATCAGGATTTTCTGATCCACTTATAGATTGCAAAGAATGTAAAACAAGACATAGAGCAGATAAATTAATAGAAGAGTGGGCACATGAAAATAAAGAGGATATAGTTGCAGATGGTTGGAGTGATGAAGAATTAGTTAATTATATTAATGAAAATAAAATACCATGTCCTAACTGTGGAAAAGTTAATTTTACATCAATAAGAAAGTTTAATTTAATGTTTAAAACTTTTCAAGGTGTTACAGAAGATTCTACTTCAGAAGTATATTTAAGACCAGAAACAGCACAGGGTATATTTGTTGATTTTAAGAATGTATTAAGAACAACTAGAAAAAAGATGCCAATGGGCATAGCTCAAATTGGTAAAGCTTTTAGAAATGAAATAACTCCTGGTAATTTCACATTTAGAACAAGAGAATTTGAACAAATGGAATTAGAATTTTTCTGCAAACCAGGAACAGATTTAGAATACTTTAAATATTGGAAAGAGTTTTGTAAAAATTGGCTTTTAGATTTAGGAATGAAAGAAGAAAATATTAGATTAAGAGATCACTCAAAAGAAGAATTAGTATTTTATAGTAAAGCAACTACAGATATAGAATTTGCATTTCCATTTGGATGGGGAGAATTATGGGGTATTGCAGATAGAACTGATTATGATTTAAGTAAACATGCAGAACATTCAAAAGAAGATTTATCATATTTAGATCCAGAAACAAATGAAAGATATATTCCTTATGTAATAGAGCCATCATTAGGAGCAGATAGAGTAACTTTAGCATTTTTGTGTAATAGCTATGAAGAAGAAGATTTAGGAGAAGGAGATAGTAGAGTAGTACTTCATTTACATCCAGCTTTAGCACCATATAAAGTTGCAATTTTACCTTTATCTAAAAAATTAAGTGAAAAAGCAGAAGAAATATATGATATGTTATCTAAAAAATTTATGTGTGATTATGATGAAGCAGGTTCTATTGGAAAAAGATATAGAAGAGAAGATGAAATAGGAACACCATATTGTATAACTATAGATTTTGATACATTAGAAGATAATAAAGTAACTATAAGAGATAGAGATACAATGGAACAAATACGTATAAATATAAATGAATTAGAAGAATATATTTATAATAAAATAAAATTTTAGAGGTGTTTTATGAAATTTACAAAAATGGAAGGCATAGGCAATGACTATATTTATGTAGATTGTACTAAAAGTGATTTAGAAAATAAATCTGAAATTGCAAAAAAAGTAAGTGATAGACATTTTGGAATAGGATCTGATGGGTTAATATTAATTTGTAAAAGTAATATAGCAGATTTTAAAATGCAGATGTTTAATAGTGACGGTAGTGAAGCGGAAATGTGTGGAAATGGAATAAGATGTGTTGGAAAATTCATTTATGATAATAAATTGAGCACAAAAACAGATTTATCTATAGAAACTTTGGCAGGAATAAAAAAATTAAAATTAAATATAAAAAATGATATTGTTAATAATGTAACAGTGGATATGGGATGTCCTATATTAGATGCTAAAAAAATTCCAATTAAAGATGAAATTAATATAAAATCAAAAGAAAAAATCGATTTTAATAATGTTAAAGTAAAAGTAGAAGATTATACTTTTACTTTAACTTGTGTATCTATGGGAAATCCTCATGCTGTAGCATTTATTAAAGATGTAAAAAATTTTAAAATAGAAAACTATGGTCCAAAAATAGAAACAGATGAACATTTCCCTAAAAAGATAAATACAGAATTTATAGAGATAGTAGATAAACAAAACATAAATATGAGAGTATGGGAAAGAGGAACAGGAGAAACATTAGCTTGTGGAACAGGTGCTTGTGCATCAGTTGTAGCATGTTATTTAAATGGATATACAGAAAGAAAAGTAAATGTTCATTTGTTAGGAGGAGAACTAGAAATAAATTGGAACAAAGACGATAATCATATTTATATGACTGGACCAGCAACAACAGTTTTTACGGGAGAGATTGATATAAAATAATAAATTATTTAACTCATAATAGAAAATTATATAGAATAGAAATTATTTTTAAAGGCAAAAATAAAAAAGTAACCGTCTAATTGTTCAAATATTATAGTGATTATTGAACAAATAAAGCAAATATAGTATAATACAGCTAATTTTAGAAAGGATTTTTATATGAGTGAAGATATAGGAATTGATTTAGGAACTGCATCAATAATAGCATATAGTAAAGGAAAAGGAATAGTTTTAAGAGAGCCAACTGTAGTTTCAATAGATAAAACTTCAAATAGTATAATTGCTTATGGAAAAGATGCTGATAAAATGTTAGGTAGAAATCCTAGTAATATTGAAGTTATAAGACCGCTGAAAGATGGAGTGATTTCTAATTTAACAATAACTTCAAAAATGTTAAAGTATTTTATAAAAAAAATATTAGGAAATAAATTTTTACCACCAAGATTAATGATATGTATACCTTCATTAATAACTGAAGTTGAGAAAAGAGCAGTTATTGATGCGGCAAATTCAGCAGGAGCAAAAAAAGTTTATTTAATAGAAGAACCAGTAGCAGCTGCTATAGGAGCAGGAATAGATATATCTAAGCCATCAGGAAATTTAGTAATAGATATAGGTGGAGGAACTACTGATATTGCTGTTATTTCAATTGGAGGATCGGTTGTAAGCACATCAATAAAAATTGCTGGAAATAAATTTGATGACGCAATAATTAAATATGTAAAAAAGAAATATAAAACTTTAATAGGAGAAAAAACTGCTGAAGAAATAAAGGTTGCAATAGGTTGTGTTTATCCAAGAGAAGAAGAAAAAAAGATAAATGTTAGAGGGAGAAATTTAGATTCTGGACTTCCAATAGAAATTGAGTTAAATGATCAAGAAATGCTTAAAATTTTATTACCAGATGCAATTAAAATAGTAGATGCAGTTAAATCAACTATAGAGAAAGCACCACCAGAACTTATAGAAGATATAAGTGAAAAGGGAATATATATGACAGGTGGAGGAAGTTTACTTTATGGAATTGATAAATTAATTGAAGAAAGTATAGGAATAAGTGTAATGATAGCACAAGATGCAATTTCATGCGTAGCTATAGGCACAGGAAAAGCTTTAGATAACCTAGATGCATTAGATACAAAATCTTTGAATAAATAAATTTATGAAAGAGGAAGAACATGAATAGAACGAAAAGAAAAATATTTGAAACATCTATGAGATTATTTGCAGAAAAAGGATATGATGGAACTAGTATAGAAGAGATAACTTCAGCAGTTGGAGTTGCAAAAGGTACATTGTATTATCATTTTTCTAGTAAAGAAGAAATATTTAATTTTTTAATTGAAGAAGGAATGAAACTTTTAAAAAATAGTATAAGTATAAAAACACAAGCTCAAGAAAAATATATAGATAAATTAAAAGCAATAATTCTTATTCAAATAAAAATTATATCAAAATATGAAAATTTTATGGCAATAGTATTTAGTGAATGTTGGGGCAATAGTACAAGAAGTAAAAATTGTCAAAAATATATAAATGAATATTTAAATATAATAAAAGATATATTACAAGAAGGTATGGATAAGCGGAGAATTAAAAAAATTAGATACAGAAATTTTAGCAACAGAAATATATGGGATAGCATGCTCTAATCTTTATTATAAAAAAACAAAAGAAATGGTAATTGAAAAAGTATATAAAGAAATAGACAAAAATTTTATTCAATCTTTAAAAAAATAAGATAGAAAGGAGATATGTGTATTAAATATACATAAAAATATTATGAATAGAAATTTTAAACTACCAAAATTCAAACTTAAATTTGGAAAAATAAAAATGGATACAGTAGAAAATTTAGACAAAGAAAAAATAGATTATGAAAAATTACAGAAAGAAAATTTAAAAAAGAAAAGAACAGAACCATATGAGACCACTCACTATAAAACTGTAAAGGAATTTTTTTATAAAACAGTTAATGAATTTCCAGATGAAGATTGTATATTAGAAAAACCGGATCATAAAAGTCCATATAAAATATTTACATATTCAGAATTTAAAAATGATGTTGAAGCTTTAGGAACAGCTTTAATAAAATTATTAAATCAAAAAGATAAAAGAATAGTAATTATATCAGAAACACAATATCATTGGTATGTTTCATATATGGCAATGCTTTGTGGTGTTGGTATAGCAGTTCCTATTGATAAAGAACTTCCAACTAATGAAATAGAAAATTTAGTAAAGAGAAGTAAAGCAACTACTGTAATTTATTCAAAATTAAAATCAGATGATATAAAGAAAATAAGATCTAATCTTACTGATGTTGAATATTTTATTGAAATGAAATCTAATAAACCATTAGAAGGAAAAGATGTTGGAATTGATTATTTAATTGAACAAGGAAAAAAGATTATAAAATCTGGAGATAAGAGTTTTGAAAAAATAGAAATTGATCCTGAAGAATTTAAATTATTAATATTTACGTCAGGAACTACATCTACCTCAAAAGGTGTTATGATATGTAATAGAAACTTAGCAGAAAATATAAATGCAGTTAATGCATATGTAAAACTATATCCAAATGATATGTTGTTCTCAGTGCTTCCATTACATCATACTTATGAATCAACAATAGGATTTTTACTTCCTATGGCAACTGGTAGTAGTGTTGCAATATGTGAAGGATTAAGATATATTGTACCAAATCTTCAAGAAGCAAAGCCAACAGCAGTTTTAGCAGTACCACTTCTTATCGAAAATATTTATAAGAAGATAAATGAGAGTATCAAAAAAGGTCATAAAGAGAAATTAGTAAATTCAATGATATATGTAACTAATGGTCTTAAAACTATAGGAATAGATGCTAAGAAAAAAGTATTTAAAGAAATACATGATAATTTGGGTGGAAATTTAAGAATTATAGTTTCAGCAGCAGCTCCTATTGATAAAAAAGTAGGAAAATGGCTTGAAGATATAGGAATAACATTCTTACAAGGATATGGATTAACTGAAACTGCTCCAATTTCTGCAGTTACACCTGAATATAATACAATGGTTGGCTCTGCTGGAAAAACAATAGTTCAAGCAGATATAAAAGTAGATAATCCAAATGAAAATGGAGAAGGTGAACTTCTTATAAAATCACCAACTTTAATGCTTGGATATTATGAAGATGAAGAAGCAACCAAAGAAGTTATGACAGAAGACGGATATTTTAAGTCAGGTGATATTGGATATGTTGACAAAGATGGATTTGTTTTTGTAACAGGAAGAAGCAAAAATGTAATTGTTACTCAAAACGGTAAAAATATATATCCTGAAGAAATAGAAATGCTTTTAGAAAAAATACCAGAAATAAAAGATGTAATGGTATATGGAAAATCACCAGACGAGTTAGATTCAAAAAAGAAAAATAATGATAAGGAATTAATTATAACAGCAAGAGTAATACCTAATATAGAAGAATTAGATAAAATAAAACAAAACATGAGTGATGAGGAAATTCATGATATTATTTGGGAGAAAATTAAAGAAGTAAATAAAAAATTAACAAGTTATAAGGCAGTAAAATATTTAGAACTAAAAGAAGGTGAATTTGAAAAAACTTCTACAATGAAAATAAAAAGATATAAAGAATT
>CANQMY010000057.1 GCA_947625075.1 uncultured Clostridia bacterium | reverse complement strand
TAGTATATGGATATTCTTCCAGGGTAAATCTATACGTTTAGCATTCTTATCATTTGGAACTGAAGCAGAATTAAAAAGAGTTTGCCAGAATATTTATAAGTATAATAACCCAGGACAGTTATCAGATACAAATGGTTATAAAATTAATGAGATGAAGGATGGTTCAAGAGTTGTAGTTGTTAGACCAAGCTTTTCAGAAACATGGGCATTCTTTGTAAGAAAATTCGACGTAAAGAGAGCAACACTAGAACAGTTAATAAAGGAACCAGGAAAAGAAGATGCAATAGATCTTTTGAAATACTTAGTAAGAGGAGCAAGAATTATATCACTTACTGGTGAGCAGGGTTGTGGTAAAACAACAATGCTTATGGGTATGATAGAAAATATATATGAAACAATGAACATACGTGTTCAGGAAACTGCATTCGAGCTTCACCTAAGAAAAATATATCCAACTAGAAATATTTTAACATTTAGAGAAACAGATACAATTTCAGGACAGCAAGGTCTTGATGTTCAGAAAAAAACTGATGGTTCTGTTAATATAATCCGGAGAGGTTGCAACAGACCCGGTTGCTTCTTGGATGATACAAGCAGCACAGGTTGCTTCAAAATTTACATTATTTACTCACCATGCTAAAACATTTCCAAACTTAGTTACAGCTTTAAGAAACTCAATGCTTAGAAATGGAGATTTCACTAATGAAACTGTAGCAGCTGAACAAGTTGTTCAAGTTCTTAATTTTGATATACACTTAGTAAAAGACTTTAAAGGAAGAAGATATATAGAAAGAATAACAGAGTGTATTCCAGTAGAAGATGTAAATAATTATACTTTTGATCATCAAAAAGAAAAGACATTAGAAGGTAAATTTGAAAAATTTGTTGATAATGCAACAAGATATTATACAAAAGAAACAAATAAGGAATTATTTAAATATGTAAATATTATGGAATTTCAAGATGGAGCTTATGTAATGACAAATAAGATTTCTGATAAAAACTTATCAGAAATGATACGTAATATGGATGATACAGATGCAGCAGGATTTAGAGAATTTGTACAAAGATTATGGGGAGTAAAATTTACAGATATAGGAGAAGTTATACATTAATATAAAAGTGATAGGAGGTGAGTCTTTAAAAATATGTCTTCAAGAATATTATTGCTAATTATTATTATAGTTTTATTGTTATTTTTAGGAATAATAGTAGCATACTTAGCATTAAGAAAAAAAATGCAAAATAAAGATGTAATGAGAATTGAACAACTTAGAAAAAGTACAGAACGAAGTGAATTCTCAATGGAAATCTTTTATCAAAAATTATACGTAAAATTTTTAAAGACTCCATTTTTAAAAAGATATGTTTTAAAAATAAGACGTAGAATTGAGATAAACAATTTAGATGATGAGTTTATAACGAGACAACAAAGTGCTAAAATAGTTTTTCGTGCTTTATGTATAATAATTCCATTAACTTTATTAGTAATAGTAATAACAAATAAAAATATACTTTTGATGTTTATTATATTAATATTTGAATTATTTATTATTGATTCATTTATAGATGGCATGGTAGATAAATTAGACAATAATTTATTAACACAACAAATGGATTTCTTTGCTTCAATGAGACATGCATATCATGAAACTAATATGGTTGGTGAAGCAATTTATACAACTGCACAAGATACAGAAAATGTAGAAATGTCAAGACAAGCTGAGAGAATATATGAAATTTTAAATTCACAAGATCCAGAAAATGAACTTGAAAAATATTATGATATAGCACCAAATAATTTTATAAAAGAATTTGCTGGAATATCATATTTAACACAAGAGTTTGGTGATAGAAAAATAGATGGAGCATCATTGTATTTAAAAAACTTAGAAAATATAACTCAAGAAATGCAAATAGAAATTTTGAAAAGGGATAAATTAAATTATACATTTCAAAGTTTATCAATTATATCAATTATACCAATGCTTATGTTGGAGCCACTAAAAAGTTGGGCAATATCTAACTTCTCTTTTACAAAAGATTTCTATTTAGGAAAACAAGGTTTAATAGTACAAGTATTAATAATGATTGCAACTTTTGTATGTTACATATTAATTAGAAAATTAAAAGATAATGGATCAGTAAAAAAAGTTCAAGATGAACAAAATCCATGGCAAGCTAAGGTTTATGCAAAACCATTTGCTAAAAAAATTATTGATCAATTTATTCCAAAAGAAAATACTAAAGAAAATAGAAAATTAAGAAAATTATTAAAAGATTCAGCTTCAAAACAAAAAATAGAATGGTTATATGTAAATAGACTTTGTATAGCTGCATCTTCGGTTGTAATATCTATTATTTTCTTTATAGTTCTTCATATAGTACAAATTGATTACATATATACACAGCCGACGTCAGATTATGATCTGATAGGAACCATGAATGCAACTCAAGAGAAAAGAAGCATGGAAACAACATTAAAGCATAATGCAATATTAGATAAAATGAAAGGAAATAGATCAGCAAAATTAGAAGATGTTGAAAAAGTAATGCTTTCTTCAAAAGAATATAAAGATGCTTCTGAAGATGAAATTGCTTCAAATGCAGAAAAAATCTTAAAGAAATTGAAAGTTATAAACTCAGAATATCTACAATGGTATGAAGTACTTATGTCAATAATGTTTTCTCTTATTGGATATGCATCACCTATTTTACTTTTAAAATTCCAAATAAGAATGAGACAAATGGAAATGGAAGATGAAGTTATGCAATATCAAACAATTATTATGATGCTTATGAGACTAGAAAGAGTTGATGTTGAAATGATATTAGAATGGCTTGGTAGATATTCAGATATATTTAGGGAACCTATAAATAAATGCTTAAATAACTTTGAATCAGGTGCATGGGAAGCATTAGAAGAAATGAAAGAAGATGTAACTTATCAACCATTTATAAGAATTATAGAGAGTTTACAAACAGCAGTTGAAAAAGTACCAATTATAGAAGCATTTGATGAACTTGATGCGGATAGAGAATATTATAGAGATAAGAGAAAAGAATCAAATGAAAGATTAATTAGTAAAAAAGGTATGATAGGAAAAGGTATTGGATTTACACCAATGGTTCTAGTATTTGTTGGATATTTAATTGTTCCTTTAGTATTGATAGGAATGACAAGTATGATGTCATCATTTAATACAATGTCAGAAATGACATAAAATGAAAGGATAATAAATAGATGGAGAATGCATCAAAAGCATTAATTATGGCAGGAGGAATACTAATAGCTATATTAGTGGTTTCATTGTTAGTAATAGGATGGAATAACATTACAGATTATAGTAGATTACAAGAAGAAATACAAACAGCAGAACAAATAACAACATTTAATAAAGAATTTGAATCATACAATAAAGGTGTAGTTAGAGGGTATGAATTAGTATCATTAGCTAATTTAGTAGAAGATACAAATCAAAGATATCAGACTATTGATGGATATAAAGAATTAGAAATTTTTATAAAATTCTTAAAAGGAACAACAATAATACAAAATATAAAAGATGAAAAAATTATAAATGAAATTACTGAATCATATATTGATCTTATTACATTTATGGAAACATACTATAAAAAAGCATTAGAAGATAGCCGTGATTTTGCAAAAATATATAAAGAATCATATTTTCAATGTGACAAAATTGAATATGATGGAGAAAATGAACAAAGTGGTGGAGGTTCAGCTAGAGTACAAAAAATGTATTTTACGCAAATAAAGAAAAAATAACTAATTGGAGGAATATAAATGGAAAATACTTCAAACGCATTAATAATTGCGGGAGAAATTCTGATTGCAGTATTAGTGCTTTCACTATTAGCATATATATTTATTCAATTTGGAAGTTTCTCATCTGATATGCATGAAAGTATGACGGAATCTCAAATTACTCAGTTTAACAATAATTTTACTATATGTGCTAATAGGACAAATATAACTGCTCAAGAAATAGCAACTGTAATAAATTATGCAAAACAGGCAAATAATGATAGAGAACTTAGCTGGAATGATAGCTCAGAATATTATGTTACAGTATATATAGATAATGTAAATGTATTTAATGATATAAAATATATTGGAAGCGAAGAAGAATATAATAATAATGATAAGCTAATGCAGATGATATCATCATTTATAAAAAATAATAATACAAAATTTTTCAGTTGTAATGCTGTAGTGACAAAAAAGGGTGGAAAAGTAGAAACAAATTATAATGATTTAGATATACATTATAATAGTGAAACTAGACAAGTTGATAAAATATATTTTCATTCAATTAGTGAAGATATAATTAATGTACCAAATAGCTTTTAAAAGTAATTATTTTTATAAAATAATTGTAAATATCTTAAATAAAAATTATAAAAAATAATGTTAAAATATTGCAATAAGAAATCATTAATGTTATAATTTAAAGGAAAATTATGAAAAAAGTAGCAATTTTTATTATTTGTATTATTATAATAATTATAGCTTTTATATATAAATATAATGATTATAAGTCTGAAAAAAGTCAAGTTGATACAAATAATATGATATATAAACAAGCATATGAAAAAGAAATAAGTGGCAGTGAGTTAGCAACAATAATAAATAAAGCACTTGATAATAATGAAAAAAATGAAGTACAAAAAGATAGTGATGGCTTATACATTGAAAATGAAGAAAATTCAATAAAAATTGAAATAAAATTTATTCAAAGTGATCATATATTTAGAATTGAAACTATTTATTTAAATAAAATTTCACAGTTTATCAAGTTATATGGACAAGCAAAGTTTAAATGCACAAAATTAGAATACCATAAAAAAACAAATCTTGTTAAGTATTTATACTTTCAAGAAATTTAATAATTTAGTTATTAAGTTTTGTCTTTAACAAAAGACTAAAATTTATAATATATAATAAATAAAAAATCAAAGGAGGAAAATTAAAAATGGAAAATGCATCAAAAGCGTTAATTATCGCGGGAGCAATTTTAATATCTATTTTACTTATTGGATTAGGAGTTTATGTTTATCAAACGGCATCTAGTGCAACATCAACTGTTGATTTATCAAGTCAGGCAGCTCAAGCTCAAAATAATCAATTTAGATCTTATTTTGGAGAAAGAGTACAAGCAGCTCAAGTTAAAAACTTAATGAATGCTATTCGTTCAAATAATATAACTGGAGAAACAGCTGCAGAGCAAAAAACAATATATGTTTTATATAATGGAAATCAATCAACAACTACAGCAATTTCTCAAGCTGTAAAACCTGGAAAAACATATTGGGTTGACGCTGAAAATGAAACAGCAATTAGTGATGAAAGAACTGAAGAATCAATAACATTATCTTCACCTGCATATTATCAAACTGGTTATTTAAGAGTAATTAGTGTATGGGAAGGTAGTCACGGAACTGCAGCAAAAAAATAATAAAATCTGATCCAAGCTTTTAAAGGAGCTTAATTAAAAAATGGAAAATAGTACAGATGCACTAAAAATGGCAGCAGCAGTTCTTATATTTATTCGGTGCAATATCACTTGCGATATTTGGATTTACCAAAGCTAAAGAAACTGCTACTGCAATATTAGAAAAATCAGATAATCAACAATATTATGATACTAGTAATATTAGAGTATCAAAGGATAGAATAGTTGGCATTGAAACAGTAATACCAACTTTATATTCATATTTTAAAGAAGGTTATACTGTTTTATTTTATTCTGGTAGTGTTAATGAAAATTATGAGCTAGTTGGAGATATAGTTCCGTTAACTTTATATTATTCTGAAAGTATACCATCTAGGTTAGCTCAATCTACCTTAAGAAATGAAAATGATGTTTCTTATATGGAAACTTATAATGGAAAGAATTATTCAAGAGCAATATATGGAATAGATACTAATGATGAAGATTTAAGGCAAGAACCTTGGCTTCATGATGAGTTACATGCTAAAACTTTTATTCAAAGTTTAATAAATAATACACCAGGAATATCTGTTTATGATATGTCAAGAGGAAAATCAGTAGCGATTAACACTTTAATAAATAATAAATTAACTCTTAATTTTGATAAATTTGATGGACTAACAAGAAAATTAGGTACTGGTAGTTTATCAAAGGCAACAGATGCTATGTTTCTTGAAAGAATTGGAACTTATAATACTATTGTCAATGGTGAAAATGCGAATGAGGATAGTTCATTAATAGAATTTTCAAATAATGAAGTAATACAAAACGATGAAGGAGTACAAAAGAGAGTTATTCAATATATATATGTTGGAAAAAGATAGAGAATATATATGTAGTATTAATAGGAGGTTTTATGAGTGATTCAGTAATGACTGTTATAGCAATTTTTTTAGCTGCTATATTAATGTTTATATTTCCATTAATGTCAACTGCCGATAGAAGTGATGATATATCTCAACAAGTTGTTCAAACTGCAACAACTGATTTTGTTGATGATATAAGATCAACAGGTAGAATAACAAATGACAAGTATGAGTCTTTTTATCAAACAATATCATCAACAGGAAATTCATTTGATGTAGAAATGCAAGTAGAAGTTTTAGATGAAAATTCTAACAAAAAAACAACACAAGCATCTCCAACAAAAGTAGGAGAAAATTATTCATATACAGAATATACATCTCAAATATTAGACAGTATTCAAAAAGATGGTCAATATAGATTAAAAGAGGGAGATATAATATCTGTAACAGTAAAAAATACAAATCAAACAATTTCTCAGATTTTAAAGAATTTCATGTATAGAGTTACTGGAAATGGAAATTATGTTATTGCAGCAAGACATTCTGGAATAGTAAATGTAAATGGAAATTA
>CANQMY010000056.1 GCA_947625075.1 uncultured Clostridia bacterium | reverse complement strand
GAAACAGAAAAAATACAAAATTATATAAATAATGGCGGAAAAATAGTATGGCTTCAAGATCCTTATTTATTTAATGAGAATGCTGATAACTTAAGTTTAGTAAATGTAAACAAAATACTATCACTATATGGAATAAGTTTTTCAAAGGGAGTTGTTTGTGAACAATCAGCAAGTAATATGTTAGCTGGAAGTCCAGAATTAATTATTCCAGAACTTACATATAATAGTATAGTACAAGATATATATACAGATGGCTCAATAGTAATGTTTGATGCAGGAAAAATTAATACTAAAGATGCAGAAACTTTAGAAAGCTTAAATGTAACAGCATCTCCATTCATACAAACAACAGATGAAGCATTTTATAGAGAAGACTCAAATTCAAGTATATATACTAAGTTAGATACAGACGAAGAAGGACCATTTATACTTGGAGAAGTATTAACGAAAAAAATAAATGAAGAAAAAACATCAACATTAGTTGCAATATCAAATTCATTATTTGCAACAAATGTTACAATACAATTAGGACAAACCGTAACAATGCCAATATCATTAAGAAATAATAGTGATATTATTTTAAATACAGTAGCTTATTTATCAAATAGAGAAGATACTATTAGAATAAGAAAAGACTTAGGTGTTGTAACATATACAGCAACTGAATTCCAAGACCAAATAGTAAGAATTATAATATTTGGTGTACCAATTATAATAATTGTAGCAGGCATAGTTATAGCAATAGTTAGAAAAAGAAAAAATAAATAAAAAATAAATCGTATGTCGAAAAATGTAGAATTTTGGCATACGATTTTTCTTGACTTTTGGTATAAATTAACATATAATAAACTTACCCTTTTATTTATATATTTTAATTTAAAGTCATATTATTAATTTTTATTTCTATTTAATCCCAAGTATTTTAATTAGAAAATTTTATAGAATTTTTATTTTCCATATTATTAATAATATGACTCTTATTTTATATTTTAATTAAGGTAAAATGTAGAAAAAAATATAAAAAAGTAAATAGGACTTAAGGAGTATAATTTCTTAAGTCTTAATGTTTTGTAATAATTAATAAAAAATTATTGAAAACAGAATTAAAGTATTATAAAATAGAATAAATTATATTAAAAATATAAAATATTAGTAAATAGGAAAATGTATGGAAAATACAAATAAAAAGCAAAGAAAAAGAAGATTTTTCATAAGTAAAAAAGTGAAAAGGAACTTAATAATAGGAGTAATTTGTTTAATTATAATTGCATTAATAGTTGTAGTGGGTCTTTATTTAGGAAATGGAACAGTAAAGTTATGGATGAATAAATATGTTTTTAGGAAAGATATAGGTGAAGAAAATTTACCAAAAATAGAAATAGAAGAAAGTGAAAACATATCGATATATGCATATAGCAATTATGTAGCAACAGTAGCAAATGGAAAACTTACAATATATAATCAATCAGCAGATGTAGTAAATACAATAGATGTGGTAATTAATTCTCCAAAATTTTTTTCAAATGGTAAATATCTATTATTAGCAGATGAAGGAGGCCAAAATTTATATTTAATATATAATGATACTATAGAATGGCATAAAGAATTAGAAGGAGATATTTCTCAAATAACAGTAAACAAAAATGGTGCAGTATGCGTTGTACTTTCAGGAACAACTTATAAATCTATAATTATTTTATATAATATAAATGGAAATGAAGAATTTAGAACATTTTTATCAACAACGATTGCAACTGATATAGCAATTTCAGATGATAATAAATATTTAAGTTTTGTTGAAATAAAAACATCTGGAACAGTAGTAGAATCAAATGTGAAAACTATTTCTATAGAAAAAGCAAAAAATGAACCAAACCAGTCAATTATTTATACATATACAACAAATTCAGATACATTAATCTTAAAAATAAAGTATAAAAATAACAAATTAGTTACATATTGTGATAACAGTATACATATTTTTCAAGAAGGAAATGATGAAGAAATTTTAAAAATAAAAGATAAAATTAATTTTGCAGATATTAATTTAAATGGATATTTTTGCCTTATCAAGGAAAGCGATGAAAAAAATTTTTTAAATACAGAATATGAATTAAATATTTATAATATAGAAAATAAAAAAATTAACACATATAAATTAAAAAGTGCAATTAAAAATTTATATTGTAATAATGATATAATAGCAGTAGGACTAGGAAATGAAGTTGAATTTGTAAATACAAGTGGATGGCAAATAAAGAAATTTACATCAATTCAGAATATAAAAGATATTAAATTAGGAGATAATATTGCTGCTATAATTTATAAGGGAAAGATAGAAATAATTAGTTTGTAAATTTAATAAGGGAGGCAAAATATGATAGTTGATTTAATAATTTTAGTAATTATTATACTTTCAATTATACTTGGAAGACATAAAGGACTAACAGTTTGTTTAGTAAACTTTTTTTCACTAATAATAGCTTTAGTAGTAGCATTATTGTTATATAAACCTGTTGGAAATTATTTTATAGAAAAAACACCAATTGGAAACAATGTAAAAGAAGTAATAAAACAGAATATACCAATGAGTGAAGATGAGTTTAAAGTGGATGAAAACTCAATCTTACCAAAAGGAATGAAAAATTATATAAATGAACAAGCAAAAAATGCAAATGAAGCAAAAGATATTGCTATAGAAAATGTTGCAACACAATTATCATTAGAAATAATTAATATAGTTTCATTTTTGGGAATTTTTATAATTGCAAGAGCAATCCTTTTGTTAGTAAAAATTTTATCAAAAATAATAAATAAATTGCCAATATTAAAGCAAATAGATCATTTAGGTGGAGCAATAGTTGGAGCGGTAGAAGGAATAATATTAGTATATTTTGCATTCGCTGTTATATCAACAATTTCACCAATATTAGAAAATACGAAAATATTAGAACAGATAAATAATTCTTTTGTGGGAAAAATGATGTATGATAACAATATAATAATGAATAAAATTAAGAATCTTTAAATAATTATTGCCATTTTAAAAAGTTTTTGTTATACTAGTAACCAATAAGATAGGAGTGCAAAAAATTGGAGAAACAAATGAATTCAAAATCTGATAATAAAAAAAGAAAATCAAAAAATAAAAAACATAAAATTATAAAAAAAATATTTTTAGTAATTTTAATTGTATTAATAGGATTTATAGCTTATTTTGGAATAAGAGTTGTGCAAAATGGACGGAGGAATGGCAGGAATAGTTACAACAATTGTTGGAGGCAACAAAGACGATATTGATAAATTAGACGATATTTATGTTTTATGCCTAGGTAAAAGTTTAAACTTAACAGATACAATAATGGTTGTAAAATATAGTCCAAAAACTCAGCAGGCATCAATGCTTTCAATACCAAGAGATAGCTTTGTAGGGGATAGTAAAGATAATGCTTCTGCTTGGGATAAAATAAATAGTAGATATCAAATAGCACCAAAAGAAACATTAGATGCAGTAAATAAATTAACAGGACTTAATGTTAAATATTACATAACTGTTGATACAAAAGCATTAAGAGATTTAGTAGATGCAATAGGTGGAGTATACTTCGATGTTCCAATAAAAATGGATTATGATGATTCTTCACAAGACTTATATATACATTTAGAGCCAGGATATCAATTATTAAATGGACAACAAGCAGAATGGGTTGTAAGATTTAGACATAATAACAATGGTACATCATATTCAACAGAATATGGAGACAATGATTTAGGAAGGATGAAAACACAAAGAGAATTTATAAAAGTAGTACTAAATCAATTAATGAAACCAAGTAATCTTACAAAAATAAATCAATTATTAACGATAGCAAAAGAAGAAGTTGAAACAAATTTATCATGGGATATAATAAAAAAATATATACCTGCATTATTTGAATTTAATTCAGATAATTTAAGAACAGAACAACTACCTGGTACACCAAAATATCTAAATGAATTATCTTTCTTTTTAGCAGATGAAGCTAAATCTAAAGAAGTTGTAAATGAATTGTTTTTGAAAGACCCAGAAGAAAATATTGAAAATGGAATAGGAAATGAAACTGATATAGAAACAGTTGTAAATGAATCTATTAAACCTAAAGCAAATTCAGAAATAAAAATAGAGATACTTAATGGAACAGGAATAACAAGTAAGACAGGGAAATTTGCATCAGCAATTAATCAACTACAAAGTCAAGGATATAATGTATTAAAAAAAGGACAAGCTAGTAATGTAGCTAGAACTACAGTTATAATTAATAGAAAAGGATTAGCAAAAGAAAACGAAAATGCAATAAAATCACTTCTTGGAACAGGAAAAATAGAAAATGGAGAAGACACAAATGGTGTTGATTTTACAATAATAATTGGGCAAGATTATTAAAAATAAAATAGTGGGGCAATTTATAAAAAATTGTACCACTATTTCTTTTTTCTATTAACTAAAATTACTATAAGTAATAAAAATATAAATATAACAAATAATATTAAAATAAAATTTGTATAATTGTTTGAATATACATCTTTTGATGAAATTAAATCAGAAGAATATATTTTTCCATTATATTTATAAGTAATAGTTCCAACTTTTTCACCTTTTCCTATTGGAGCTAAAAATTTTGATATCTTTATATTAGGAGTAATATCTAAAACTTCTCCTTTTTTAACTAAAGCTTTAATATCATCTTTAACAACTAAATCTAAAGATTTAGGATTTGCATTAGAATTTATAATGTTAAAACTAGTTGCAACGTCACCACTAGAAATTAAGTTTATATATGAAAAGTTTTCAAATCCATAGTTTAATAATCTTAAACAATCTGCTTCTCTTGAAGTATTTTTATTGTCATCAGTCTGAGTATAACTTGCAACTTTTGAATTTAGAACTACAGCAATTAAATTAACATCATCTTTTTTAGCACTAACTACAATGCAATATCCAGCAGGATCTGTATATCCAGTTTTCATACCATTAACATAAGGATTATAGTACTCATTATTATTATATAAAAGTGAATTTGTACATCTACAAGTTCTTATATTTTCTGTGTAAAGTTCTGTATTAGGTAATGAATATGACATTTCGTCTACTATTGACATTAAATCTAAATTTTTATAAGCATAACATCCAATTAACGCCAAATCATAAGCTGTTGTATAATGATTTTCATTATGAATTCCGTTAGGATTTACAAAGTTTGTAGACGTACAACCAATTTCTTTTGCCTTTTTATTCATTAGGTCTGAAAATTTTGCTATACTCTCATTAAATTTTATTTTTGCTTCATTAGAAGAATCAATTAGATAATTATTTCCGCCGTTTGCAATATATTCCGCAAGTACAAATGCAGCATCATTAGCAGAACCAATCATTAAGACATAAAGTAAGTCTTTTATACTTAAACTTTCTCCTGGAACAAGATGAATTGTAGTATAAGTTGTAGGAACACTATTTACTGCATAATAACTTACATTAACCATGTCGGTTAATGTACAATTATCTAAAACTAAAAGTCCAGTAATAATTTTTGTTGTACTTGCAGGATACATTTTTTGATTACCATTTTTATTGTAAAGAATCTTACCAGAATCTTCATCCATAAGAATACAGCTTTCGGCATATATTTCTAAATTAGAATCATTTATAGAAAGTTCTTTATTTTCTTCAGCCGAAAAAACAATTTTATTACTAAAAAATAGAAATAAAATAATAATTATTGTAATTAATTTATATATAGTTTTATTTTTAGTATTCAATTCTAAAGCTCCTTAAATTTTATTATTAAATAATAACAATTTTTTATTAATAAATCAAGTAAATTAAGTATAATTATCTTTAACAAAATTTGTTGCTTAATTGTACTTATAGAAAGGAATTAAAATGTTTGAAAATTTATCTGAAAAATTAAAAAAACTAACTAATAAACAAAAGATAATAGTATTTATTTGCGCTTTTTTTATAATTATACTACTTTTTATATTTGCATATAAATTTTTTTATGTAGAAGATGATAGTATTATAATAAATGAAGAAAAATTAGAGAATGATTTAGAAACAAATGAAATAAATGAGGATAATACGGAAGATAGTAAAATTGGAATACTAGAAAAGAAAAAAACAGTTACAGTTCATGTTATTGGAGAAGTAAACTCTCCAGGAGTAGTCACATTAGAAGAAGGAGCAAGAATAATAGATGCCATAAATGCATCTGGAGGAAAAACAGAAGAAGCGGATTTAAGCAAAATAAATCTAGCATATATTATAGAAGATGGCGTTCAAATATATGTTCCTAGTATAACAGAAACTTCTAAAATAGGAGAAAATAAAGAAGATGATGAAATAAAATATATAACAGATGGACCCGGTGATGGAATAATTATTTCATCACCATCACAAGATAAAGAGGATGAAAAACAAGTTATGGTAAATATAAATACAGCAAATCTAGAAAAACTTAAAACATTACCTGGTATAGGAGATAGTACAGCACAAAAAATAATTGATTATAGAGAACAAAATGGAAAATTTAAAACAATAGAAGATTTAAAGAATGTATCTGGAATAGGAGAAAGCAAATTTAATAATATAAAAGATAAAATAACGGTATAGATAAATTAGAATTTTTAATAAAGCAAATAGTAGAGAAAGAAAACGTAACAGAAGAACAAAAGAAATATGCTTATACAGGGGTAACACAAAGTGAAAGACTAATAAAATTAAACGAGTCAGCAAGAAGGCAAATTGAAGTCAACGTCCATACTATTTTATGATATTCTGTGATAAAGGCATAAAAAAATTACTGCCCTATAAAGCAGTAATATCAATACTTCGTGATATTGTGTGATACTTTGTATCATTCTATATAATGTGTCTAAAAACGTTCAAAAATGGTTGCGGGGGAAGGACTCGAACCTTCGACCTCAGGGTTATGAGCCCTGCGAGCTGCCAACTGCTCCACCCCGCGATG
>CANQMY010000055.1 GCA_947625075.1 uncultured Clostridia bacterium | reverse complement strand
TTTAATTCTTTTTTATAAATGCTAGGATAATATTTAAAAACGGTAAATGCATCTTTAACTTGTTCACCATATTTAGTTGTACTGTTCTCATTGGGATGTATAAAATTATGTATTTCATTTAGTGTTTTTGAATTCATATTATTTTCTATATCTTCAATTTTTATGTTTCTACCATTTATATTTTTTTCATTATTTCCATATAAGGCGTTGCACGCATCATTTAATAATTTTACTGCATTATTATATCCTTGTGCTCCTCCTAAATATACTGTTCCCTTTGTTGGATTAGCTGATATTAATGTTATTATTCCATTTTTCTTATTTATATCAAATACTTTCCATTCTATTACTTTAAATTCATCATTTTTATTAGATAACTCAACATCACTTTCCAGTTTATTAACATTACTTTGACTAACAACTTCGTTACCACTAGAACAATATTCTTTTTTCCAAGTATACGTATTTTCTTTAGGTTCATAGTTTACTGTATCCCCTATTTTTAAGCCTGTTAATATATTTATTTCCTCCAATTGTTCTGATAATTTATTTATTACTCTTCCTTCATCTTCTTCTGCATTTTTGTACTTTTCTACTGTTTCTTTTGCTTTTTCAAATATTCCATTTTGTCCTAGCACTGTTCCGAAGTGTTACTCCTGCTAAGATTAACAATATTATAACTGTTACTACTAGTGCTACTAAAGTTATTCCTTTTTCTTTTATTTGTTTAATCATTTGTTTTTCCTCCATTTTGATTATGTTAATTTTTATTAAGTAAAAAGATTAATAAAAAAACAATAAATTTGTAATTCATTGTTTTTCCAATGTTTATACAAGATTTATTGTTTTTTATTTTTTATTTTTGAAATTAAAATTTTATATTTATAAAGTTGTATTAATATTGTAAATATGTTATATTATAAACATATTAATTTTTATTAATCTTTTTACTTAATTATAAATTATATCTAAATAAGCTTTTTTTAATCTTTAGTATTCCAACTCAATTCACATTTTTCTATATTCCCATCTTCTCCTACAATAGGATTTATTGTGCAGCCACTATCTTTTAGATTGATAGAAACTACTGGTCGAATTGCACAACTAACCGGATAATTAGTTTGGTATGAACGACAAAGTGTATTGCCTAATACAATGCCTTTTCCAGCCTCCTTACTATTTACATTCTGTAAACCAAAAAGACAATAATCCACACCTAAAAACACATATCGACCCCCAAGCCAGTATATTTTGTCAATAGACTCATTATCTGCTTTTTTAAAAATCAAATCATAATACTTGTTATTTGGAAATTCTTTTTCCTCATAAACATGTGCATAATATGATTGTTTGAATGTTATAGTATTAGAACCATCTACCATTGTGCTACTCATTAAGCCATCATCAGTTCCAAGTTCTTCCCAAGTTTTACCCTCTTGATCTACTCCAGTTTTTTCATTACTTTTACTATCATATCCATATTTCCATTTTTGATCTTTATCTCCCCACAATTGAGGATATTTATTATTAATTTCATATGTTTTTGTTTCTCCATAGTATATTAAATTTTCACTACTATCACCTATGATCTCTTCCCATTCATTACCTTTATGCTTATATTTTGTATAGTCATAAGTACTTATTTTTTGTATATCACTTCTTTTTAAATTACTTATTTTTATTCCTTCTTTTCCATTTGAATAGCATTTATTACATATCTCATTAATTGCCCATAATCCATTATTATATCCTGCCGCTCCACTCAATGTTAACATCTTCTCTGTTGGATCTCCTATTATTCTTAATGTATTTCCATCAAAATCCCATACTCTCCACTGCATACCTGTTTTTCCTGTATTCATCGGATCTGTTGTAAAAGTTTGAGCTTCTGTATGTCCTGAGGTAATAGTTTCTATTGTGCATGTTTTTGTTATTGGATTATATCCTGTAACAGTTGCTCCTACATAATCTTCATAATCAATATTTATGTTCTTCAATTGTTCTGCTAAACTATCTAATACATTTACTTCATCTTCTTCTGCATTTTTATACTTTTCTACTGCTTCTTTTGCTTTTTCAAATATTCCATTTTCAGATAATGCTATATTTAGTGTTACTCCTGCTAAAATTAATAATATTATAATTGTAACTACAAGTGCTACTAACGTTATTCCTTGTTCTTTCTTTTGTTCTTTCATATCTTTCCTCCTATTATGTTAATTTTTATTAATTATTCAACTTAATAAAAAAATCATATTTTTTATATCTATATATTTTTCAATAGTTTTCTGATATATTTTTATCATATTTTTTTCATTTAAAATTTGATTTTTTTATTTTTTATATTGCTCATATTTATTAATTGTGATATATTTCTACTAAAATTAATTTTTATTAAGTTGAATAATTAATAATATGAATTTTTAGTTCTATAACTTTCTGTCACTTTGATATTTTTCCTATTTAATAATATATCTTTTATTTATATTAAAGCTAAGTTTACATGCTTTATTCTCAAAAGTCTCGAATATTTGATATCTTTGAATTTTATCAATATATAACCTCACTTAACACAATTTGTTTCATCACTAATTTCTTGACAAAATTAAGGTTAAAATGTTATATTGTAATAAATTAGTACTTTAGTAAAACCCTAAGGAGCTAAAGTCTGAAATTAATAATACTTTGGGTATCTTAAGTAATCGTGGCTATTTTTATATAAATTGGAGATTAATAAAATGAGTGAAAAAGTGTATACGATTGAAGAAATAAAAGAAATGATATACGATATATTAAAAAAATATGGAGTTGAGAAAGCATATATATTTGGTTCATATGCAAGAGGTGAAGCAAATAAAAAATCTGATGTTGATATTATGATAAAAAAAGGAAACTTAAAAACACTTTTGCAATTATCTGCACTTGCTAATGAAATAGAACAGATATTAAAAAAGCAAATTGATATTGTAATAGAAGAAACATATACAGATGATATACAATATGATAGTGAAACAATAAAACTTGCTAAAAATATATTTTATAATGAAGTAAAGAAAGAGAGATTAAATATATATGAGTAATTTAAATAGAAATTTAACAGTGTTATTACATATGAAAGAATATTGTGAACAAATAGATAAAGCTTTAGAAATATTCGGAAAAAGTATAGAAGCATTTAATAACAATGTTGTTTTTAGAAATGCAATTTCTATGCCCATATTTCAAATAGGAGAACTTGCTAATCACTTAACAAAAGACTATATTGAAGCAACACAAAATAATACAAATTGGAATGAAATAAGAGGTATGAGAAACCGTTTTGCCCATGGATATTATGATATGGATTATAGTATTATTTTTGATACAGCAATAAATGATATCCCTGTAATAAAAGAATTTATTGATAAAGAAATACATAAATTAACAAAATAAAATTTACTAACATAATATTAAAATTCAATAAAAAGAATAGCTTTTGCTATTCTTTTTATTATTGATTTAACTATTGAATTCCATATTTTTTCTTAAATTTATCAGCTTTTCCACCAGTTGTTTCTTTTCTTAAATTACCTGTCCAAAATGGATGACATTTTGAGCATACATCAACTTTTAAATCTTTTTTTGTTGAATTTGTTTTCATTACATTTCCACAAGCACAAGTTACTGTTGCTTCTACATATTCTGGATGTATTCCTTCTTTCATAAATGTATTCACCTCTTTCTTATTTATTGAGTTTTACAATTTATTCAGCTTTCTTAGCTATAACTTCTGTTCCATCATAATATCCACAACTTGGGCAAATTCTATGTTGCATTATTAATTTATGGCAATGTGGACACTCTACTAAATTTTTATTTTCTAACTTCCATGTTGATCTTTTAAGATGTGTTCTTGCTTTAGACCATCTTCTTTTTGGTTGTGCCATTTCAATCCCTCCTTAATGCTTTAAAATCTATAATATTTATCTCTTTATCTAAGTCACTTACTAATTATACTTTTTTTTATAGGATTTGTCAAGCTTTTTTATAGTTAATATTATTTTAGTTTTAATAAATTTGATCTCTCCATAGTTTGAAAGTTCCATTTCCTTCATTACCTTGTTCATCAAATGCTCCATACCAGCTTGCTAAATAATCTCCATTACCTGTTACATCTCTTAAAGGTATTATACAATTACTTCCATTATTTCCATAAGAATATTGGAATAATAATATATCTTTATAAGCACCTTCCCAATTATATCCTGCATAGTTAACAGGTCTATTTATTGTATATCCATATCCAGGTTTAGAAGGTTCAGAAGCTCCACCATTTATATCCCAGAAGTATCCTTGTTTAAACCATCCAACATAAGTTGCACTAACATTTATATTTCCTTTTAAGTAAATTCTTTCTTTCCATTTTGCCCAATATGTTATATCATTTATTCCTGAATAAATATATCCTGGATTTCTTATGGTTCCTCCTATACTTCCTTCTGCCCATCCAAGCCATGTGCAATTATTTCTTAAAAATCCATTTTGTTTCAAACTAATTGTTGCATCTACTGTTCTTCCACTACTATTATAATATGCCATTGCTGTAGATGGTGTAGTTGTTCCACTTGTATTTCCATTTCCATTATAACTTAATGTTACTAATTTTTGATATAAACCATAAACAGTTACGTTTGTATTAAATTCCCTATTTATTATATTATTATACGTAATTCCTGCATTACCATCTTGATATATTGACCATCCTCTTGCTTGCCATCCATTTTTATTTGCTTGGTTTATTGTAAATACTGGATTTCGTACAATTCCATTATTATAATATTGTTCTCCCACAGCTGTTTCTGGACGTGTATTATTATTATAATACGTTAATGTAATATTTTTCTTAAATACAGCATAAAGATATATATCTTCATTAATAACTATTTTATTATTTAACACAATTTCATCTGCTGTTTTAGTAGTTTTCCATCCAACAAATGTATAACCATTTTTAGTTGGAGTTTCAAAAGATAATTTTAAACAATCTTCTCCTACTTTTAACCTTACTTTTTTTACATTATTTACATCTATATTATAGTAAACTGAATAAATCTGTTGAAGAGTAGTTGCAGTAGAATAGTTACTTATATTTCCAGCTCCATCAATTACCCATAAATAGTATAATGTATTTTCTGAAAGGCCAGTAAGTGTTATAAATAAATTATGAGTTGTATTACATCTTGTAAATGCATTTTGCGCAGGTGTTTGTGGAGTTGTGGTTACTACATACCCAACTATTCCTGCTCCTTCATCTGTAGCTGCCATTTCAATTTCTGTATAATATGGTACTTGTAATATTATTTGAGGTTTTATATTATCAATAACTTTTACACTAGTATTAGCTATATAGTTGTTACCATCCGTTAATCTTGCATATACAGTTTGTCCATGAGCTACATCATATACAATATCAGATTTTGTCCACTCATTTGTAGTTTCAAGTCTAGTTTCTATATACATGCTATTATCTGAAAGATCACTTGCTCCAAATTCTACTACTTGCCTTCCTTCATCATTTTCTGTTACATACCAGCTTTGCGATTTAACGAATATTTTACCTGTAATATTTCTTGTTGTTCCTATAGTAGTTGCTGTTCCAGAATTTCCTGCAAAATCTTCTCTTACAATTACTCTTATATCATAAGATGTATTTTGTTTTAAATTATAAAATGTATATTCAGATTCAGAATAACCATCAAATTGTTGCCACATATTTTCTGGTGTACCTTTTTCTTTTATAAAATAAGTGTAATAAAGTACTGGTTTTAGTCCTGCTCCTTCATCTGTAGCAGTTGTTGTTGTTGTTATTGAACTAGAAGTTGTATTTATTACTGATATATTAACTGTTGGTGGTTGGTTATCTTCCCATTCAGCGGTAATAATTGGATTTTCACCATCTTCTATTTCTATTGGATCATCAGGATCTAATTCCTTTCCATCTGGTCCAACCCAACCTTTAAATTTATATCCATTTGAGTTGATTTCTGGAAGATAAAATTGTGTTTTATCCCATTTTGCCGTTATACTTACTACTTCTCCATCTTTATCTGTTAAATTATAAATTTCTTGTTCATCTTGATAATTATTTCCTTGATAAGTCCAGTTCAAGAAAGTATCTTCAATAGTAATTATTTCTCTATTATTTTCAACTTTTACTTTACCATTAATTACTTCAAATCTTGGATTTTTAATTTTTAAGTTTACTGGTGTATTAGAATCTTCTACATATAATACACTATAATCGTATATTGATGAATTATTATTATTTTTATATGAGAAATATATTGTTGTCCATTCATTTGCTGGAATTTCTATTAAATCAGGATCACTATATCCATCTACTCTATCATTACTATATGGTTTTCCTACAATAGAATTTTGAACTTTAAGTCCTAGTGTAACCTTTCTGTTAGAATATACTTCATAGCTTATTGTTGCTGTTTTTCCACTTTTTAGTATAGCATTTTTATCTGTATAATATAATCCGCTTCCTTTTGCTGTAGCACTATTTACTGTCATACTAAATTCATTAGTATTGTTATCAAATGAAATATTAGCTGAATTTAACCATGAGCTAAATGTTCCATTATTATAAAAATTAGTTTGACCAGGTCCAATATCTAATATTATATTATGTTCTTTTTTAAACTGATTTTTGCTTAATTTAGAACGCTCATTAAATGCATGCGTTGAATTTTGCATTTCTCCACTTGTTGCACCATTTGATTGATAATTTACTTGATATGTAATACCTGCCCATTTAGCATATAAATCTAAATAGTAAACATCATTCTCTTTAGTCATGTTGCTTCCATCTATCTTTGTAATAGTATCTGCATCTACATATATAACATCTGCATTAGAATTAAGTGCCCATCCACTAAATTTACTTCCCTCTTTTGTAAATGTATTTGGACTTAATGTATTTCTCTCATAAAACTTATATGTATTATTTTCCATGCTACCTATTCCACCATTTGGATGGTATCTAACAACATAATCTTTTC
>CANQMY010000054.1 GCA_947625075.1 uncultured Clostridia bacterium | reverse complement strand
TTTTATTAAATAATTGATTCTTTACATTCCATAAATTTTTTTAAAATTCTCTTTCATCATCTTTATCATTCATTTTTATAATTTTCATTCTTAACTCAGATATTTCTATAGATTTTCTCCTTAAATTTCTATATTTTTTCAACTTATTTTTAGTTACATTTCCTCCTAAACTATCACTACTTACAGTTTCATTACTTCCTAAAGTTTTATCAACGTGAATATCAGTTCCTCCTGAACTACCTACTCGGTGTTGCTCTATTAGTTCTTTTATTTCACTTGTTACTTCCATGTTTCCTAAATAAGAAGGATGATATACCTCTACTCCGTCTATAAATGTTTCCTTACTATTATTTCTAGGAGAATATTCATTTATAAAATCTTCAGCAAATTTTACTACATTTCCAAATGCTTTATTTACATCATCTTGGGTTCCTGTTTTTGCAAAATAAGATGAAGGATGTGCTAAATACGCTTTTCCATTCATTTTGTGAATTAAATCAATAACATCACTTACATCTGGATTTAATCCTGCCATATCTAAATAAAACGGATTATTTAAGTCCTTAACACATCTGTTTTGAAATGCTCTCCAGTTAGTTCTTAATTCAAATGGTAATTTTCTTTTATTTTCTTCCCCTTCTTGACAGAAATTAGCATCCATATTTTTCATTAAAGCTTGCGTAAATGCTCTACCTGCAAATTTTCTATTGTCATCATTCAAATCTAAATATGCATCCTCATCATCAAAAACTAGTCCTATTTTGTGACCAATGTTTATTAGTCTTTGTAATTCCTCTTCTTGGCTAATAGATTTATACTTTGCATTGCAGAATTGTTGTAATAGTTCCTCTTGTTCAGTATCTACACCATATCCTAATATATGAACTTCAATATTATAATTTTGCCCATCTAAATTTGTAAAATTAAATTTAGCTGGCATTTCAATAGAAGGTATCAACTTAATACCTTTATATAATTGTATATCTTTGTCTGAAAGTTCTGGAAGAACTTGAGTAAAAATTTTTAAACTTTTGTAATTATTAATTGCTAATACTTCCACACTTTCTTTTTTTGCTTTTTCTAATAATTCTAACAATTTTTCTTTGGTTTCAGCGCAATGACAGTGAAGTCCTAGATTATTTGATTTATATCTTTTATTGATTATATTTTTAGCATAACCATAAATTTTTCTCATAAATTAAATTCTCCTTTTCAAAAACTATTTTATATCATTTACTTTTCTTAACAATTGATTCAAATATCAATAAATTTACTAAAGTATATCATAATATTTAAATGAGTTTCAATAGTAAAATTAAAATAACATTTTTCAAAAATATAAGTTAATTTGTAAAAGAAATTTTGGATATTGAAGGAATTAAAAAATTTTATGAATAAGAGAATTTTAAATAAATGTTAATCCCCGATAATTATGAAAATTATCGGGGAAAAGTTCTTAATTAAAAATTCTTGGAAAAAGCCGAAGAAGGAATTTTAAAAATTTAGATTTTTCCTTCTCTTTTTTCTCGTTTTCAAGCCATGTGTTCATTCCTTCAATTGCAACTAATAATTCCTTATTAGTTGGTGTGATAGTAGTAAACTTTTGTAAAACATTTAAACATCCACAATTTAATAAAATTATAGTTATTATATTGACTAATAAAATCACTATCAGTTGATCTGTAATAAAACTGCAAACAAACATTAAAATACAGCTTGTGACTATTACTGCCGTGACATTTGTACTACAACTATTGATAAATTGAGAATATTGGCATATTTCTTGAATTGTTGGTACTCTTTTGAGTTTACTATAGGCATTTAATACCATATGCTCAGCAGAATGAAATTTATATAAATCTGCTTTTTGTTTTCTTTCTATTCTTTTGTATATTATAAATGTACCTAATATTATCAAAGCATAACCAAGTAGCCAAGTTCGTATGCCATAAATAAAATTTATACTTGACAACTTCTTTGATAACATCCAAATAGCATCTATAAATAGCCACACAATCAACACAAGTTTGACTATTATTTTCATTTCAGCTTTCTTTTCTTGTTTGCTTTTATTTTTTTTATAGTTTTTCATTGTTGTCCACTCTGTTGAAATAATACCTTGTTCATCAATGGTTGCAATAGCAACATAATTTTTATGTCTTTTTGAATAAAAACAAATGCCATTGTTCATAGCTTGAGCTTCGTCTATCTTTAATTTTGTCCGCATAATGCTTCCTCCTTCAAAATTTTTTATAATTATATTATACACTGTTTACATAATTTTTGCAAGATAGGATTAAAAGTCTATATCATTTATTTAAGTTATTTGCATAATTATCAAGCATATTTGAGTCTATTTTATTTATTATTTCATAATTTAAAAAATTATATGACATTTTTTTCAAAACATCTATATTTATGTGTGTACCATTTTCATAATAGTAACGTAATTTTTCCATTGAAACACCATCTTTGTTAATTTTAATTTTTTCATAATAATTTTTTTCGCAATTATATGTATATATTTCATCATCTTCACTTAATATATTACAATCATATGATAATTCAATACTATAAAAATTTTGAAATATTTGACTATCATCATAATTACCTAATACAGCATATATTTTTCCATTAGTATAGTAAATTATCCAATTTAAGAAATCTTCATATTCTCTAATATTTTTTCTCAAATTATTTGTTTTATAACCATAATAAATATATGATGGGTATTGTTTATTTGAATCATTTTCAAAATCTATTTTATGAATATTATTTTCTATATTATCTATACCAAACAATAAATATTCATTTGTATATAAACTTCTTTTAATCAATTCATTTTCAAAATCAGATACAGATGGAATATGGTCATTTACTTTTTCTATTTCTGAATAATGCATAATAGATGCGAATAATATTATTAAAATTATTGTTATTATTATTGTTATTATTGCTTTCTTTTTTAAAATAAATTTCTTTGCATATGATATGAATAATATAAATGTAAAAATATAATAAATGTATATACATAATGTAAATATCATAGAATTTCCTAGTGCTTGTCCAATATAATCAATACCAGTATTTTCTATACTATATATTGAATTATACATAAAAACACTAATAAGCAAAGATACTCCAGCAATTATTGATATTATTCTTTTTGGCTTTGTTATTTCCTTTAATATGCAAAAATAAATCAAAAATCCAATTATCTTTACTATGTAAAAAAGAATTATATAAATATTTTCGTTTATATTAACATTTGAATCTATTAACCCTAAAACTAATGTGCTAACAGGAACTAATGTTAATATTCCTGCCAAAATGGTAAAAATAATATATTCTTTTGTTGTTTTGCTTGAATTTTTATTAATAAAATTAGTGATTTTTGAAATAATTTTATTATTATATTGTTCCATATCTAATCTCCCGTTTGTATTATTAAATATATGTACTTTAGATTTGTCATAATTCTTTACTCATTAAAAATTAATTAATATTATTTATTTTTAGATAATATTCGTTTTATTTTGGATAAAACTTTTCCATAATTAGTTCCTGTGTATAATTGTTCTATATCAACCCATTTATAACTTGATGATTCTTCAACATCTATTTTAACATTTTTAATTTTATCAATCATAAATATATATCGAAAATCAAAGTGATAATGTTCTGGTAGATTTAACCTTTGATTAAATTTAATAACATGTGTATCAATATCAAAAGGTACAAGCTGGTCATCATTTGTGACATTAAATTGCTTTAAATCATCTATTCCCGTTTCCTCTTTTACTTCTCTCTTAGCTGTTACAAGAGGATTATCATCATTTTTATCCATATGACCTCCTGGACAAAGAAGCATATTTAGGTCTTTATGATGTAAAACTAAAAATTTTTCTTCTTTTAATGCATAAATAAATCCAGTTGCTACAATATGCCCATCAAAATTGTTCCAGTCAGTAATTTCTTTATCATTATGATTCTTTAAGAAGTTAATTATTTTCTCTTGCCTTTTACTTTCCTCTGGAAATAGTTTTAAATATTTATTTATAATATTTAAAATAATATCTTTCATTTTGATCTCCTATAATTTTCACTCATTAATTTATAATCCAAATTATATCAAAAAATTATCAATATCACAATGTTATATTTTTTAATTTTTCAATAATAAAAAAATTTAAAATAGTTTAAGTTCTTAATATTACAGTCACTGTATGAAAAATGCTTACACTATTTACCAGTTGTAATTCTATTCTTTGTCATAAACAGAAATTCTAATGGAACTCCTTTTATTTATTTGTTAATATTATTTTAGTTTTCCATAATACATATCACTAAATATTCCACCTTTTTCAATCAATTCATCATATTTTCCTTCTTCTTCAATCTTTCCTTTATTTAAAACTATAATTTTATCACAGTTTTTCAAAGTAGTTAATCTATGTGCAATTGATATAATAGTAGTATTATTTTCTTTTTGCAATTTTTCTATTTCTGTTTGAATATGTTTTTCTGATGTATTATCTAAAGCTGATGTTGCTTCATCTAATATTAAAATTTTAGGTTTTCTTAAGAATATTCTAGCAATTGCTATTCTTTGCCTTTGTCCACCTGATAAATTGT
This sequence comes from uncultured Clostridia bacterium, assembly GCA_947625075.1. Taxonomy (GTDB): domain Bacteria; phylum Bacillota; class Clostridia; order TANB77; family CAG-508; genus CAG-793. Next base: position 2,449 of record CANQMY010000054.1, on the reverse strand, counting down.
TTCCACCTTCTGATATTACAGAATTAAATTTATCTGGTAATTCGTTTATATAATCATAAATGTAAGCCTTCTTAGCTGCTTCTTCAACTTCTTCCATTGAAACTTCTCTATCAATACCATAACATATATTTTCATATATTGTACCTGCAATTAAGAATGGACTTTGTGGAACTAATGCAATTATTTTAGAAATATCTTTTCTATTTAATGAATTTATATTTCTTGAATCTAATATTATAGTTCCATAACCTTTTTCTAATTTACATATTGCTTTAATTAATGATGATTTTCCACATCCACTTGGACCTGCTATTCCTAAAAACATTCCTCTATCTATTGATAAATTAAAGTTATCCAATATTATTTTGTCTTTATCTTCATTATAATAAAACATCAAGTCTTTTATTTGTACTACAGGTTTTATATCAATTTTTTCTTTTTTATTTGATATTTCACTATATGAAAAGTCATTAGGTATTTCTACCATTTTAAAGAAATCTGTTGCTAAAACTGTACATTCAGATAATTCATCAAATATTCTGTGTAGTTCCTCTAGAGGTTTAATTAGTTGGTTAAAACATAAATATGCTGTTAATACTGATCCAACAGATATTACATTTTTAGTTGCTAAATAGGTTGAAATTCCAATTATCAATACTGTGAAAAATGCTTGGTTTACAAATTTTAAACAGTCATATAATGCCATAGCTTTATGGTGCTTCATTTCCTTTTTTCTTAAGAATTCTGATTTATTATCAAATCTATTTGTTTCAAAATCTACACTATCACTAATTCTTATAACTTCTATACCATTGATTAATTCAACAATAGTTCCATCCATTTGGGATTTACTTTCTAAAAGTTCTACTCTTATTCCTTTTTGACTATGTATTTGTTTAAATACTATAAATATTCCTATTGGTATTACTAACATCATAGGAAGCGCAAGTACAAATGGTAGGGTAATAAATATTGTAATAATAGCAGCAATACTATTAAATATTGCTGGTGCGAAGTCCATAAATAATAGTTTTTCTAGTTTTACTGTTCCTTCTAAGCATCTGTTCATTCTTCCATGTATGTTTCCTGTCATATTTTCTCTAAAATATGATAATGGAGCCATAAGTAAAGATTTAATTACCATTCCTCTTGCTTGCTTTTCTGTTCTTGTTGCAGTATCTTCTACCATAACTCTTCTAGCAATTTTTATGACCTCATTTACAATATTTACAACTAATATTAAAATTAAAAATGGTATAACTTTAGAAAATGCTATTTCACTTTGTGTTAGAATGTCATCTGTCAACCATCCAATAGCTTTAGGTGTAATTTGTGTTAATCCTGCAGATATAATCATAATAAGTACAATTATTAGAAAAGATATTTTTTGCTTTTTAGTCAATATTTTATATAACTTTTTTAATACATTTTTTATTGATTCATTTTTTAATTTTTTCATAATTAACCTCTATTAACAAACTTTCTATACATTATAGCATATATTTATTATTTGAGCAATTTTTTATATTCCCAATATTTTGTTTGTAATATTTTTTATTTTCTGTAAAACACCTTTTATAAAAATCGTAATTGGAATAGATGTATATTCCATCATTCTTCGTAAAAAAAGCATCAAAAAATCAACCTTTTACAGTTAATTTATCAATATTTTCTCCTAGTACAGCGATTTTACTTAATGGTTGGAGTGTTCTTATAGGAATTATTCGCAAATGTTGATAAAATAAATCATTTACGATATATTAAAGTAATATTTATTGCATTTTACTAGTATATATTATATAATTGCTAATGGTATTATTTATACAAATTGCAGTCGAAAGGAGAAAAATATGGCAACAGTAACTAAAAATGAATTACGGGAAAAATTAGTACATAGAGAACAAATAGCTATATGTACGTTAAGTAGACCGAAACGTGCTGGGATTAAGGAACATAAAAATGCTAATTTAGCTAGTAGATTTTTGAAAGATTATTCTATGTTTAAGGAACATCTTGATATGTTCTATAAAAATCAATGTTTTACACTTATACAAGGCCGTACTTCATATAATTACAAAAATAAAGATAATACTGTCATTTTATTCGACTCTTTCACTATTACATTACTTCAAATAGATAATAATTTTTTTATTCATCTTATAGCTGAGTATATGTTAAAGTGAAAAAAGCACTCAAAGGGAAATGTAGAATGCAGGTCCTTTGAGTGTTTTTTTTTATAAAATGTTAATTAACAGTCCTAATATTCCCTATATGTAATATGGGAGTAACATTATACGAATAAAACGAACTAATACAGTTATATCAGTAAATATAAGAAAAAAATATAAATATAAAATACATATCAAAATTATCAGCATAAATAAAAAGATGTCTTTATAGAACACTAAATCCTATAAAAACATCCAGACTAGAGCGGATGTCGTAGTTA
>CANQMY010000053.1 GCA_947625075.1 uncultured Clostridia bacterium | reverse complement strand
GAACAGATCCTATGGCACTTAAAAGAGGAATGGATAAAACATTAGAAAAAGCATTAACAGCATTAAAAGAAATTAGTGTTCCAGTAAATGGAAAAGAGGATATTGCAAGAGTTGCAAGCATTTCAGCTAATAATGAAGAAATTGGAAATTTAATTGCAGATGCAATGGATAAAGTTTCAACTAATGGTGTTATTACAGTAGAAGAATCAAAAACTTCAAATACAGAACTTAACGTAGTTGAAGGAATGCAATTTGATAAAGGATATGTTTCTCCATATATGGTAACAGATACAGAAAAAATGACTGCTGATATGGATAATCCTTATATATTAATAACTGATAAAAAAATTGGAAATATTCAAGAAATATTACCATTATTAGAAACATTGATGCAAAACTCAGGAAAACTTGTTATTATATGTGATGATATAGAAGGAGAAGCATTATCAACACTTATTTTAAATAAATTAAGAGGTGTATTAAACGTAGTTGCTGTTAAAGCACCAGGATACGGTGATAAGAGAAAAGTAATGTTACAAGATATTGCAATTTTAACAGGAGGAGAAGTTATTACATCAGATTTAGGTTTAGAATTAAAAGATGTTACTGTTGAACAATTAGGTAGAGCAAAACAAGTTAAAATTGAAAAAGATAAAACAATAATAGTAGATGGTAATGGAGATAAACAACAAATTGCAGATAGAGTAGGCCAATTAAGAGCTCAAATATCAGAAGAAAAAAGTGAATATGAAAAAGAAGGATTACAAGAAAGATTGGCAAAGATAGCAGGTGGAGTTGCTGTAATTGGTGTTGGAGCAGCAACTGAAGTTGAAATGAAAGATAAAAAGCTTCGTATTGAAGATGCACTTTCTGCAACAAGAGCTGCAGTTGAAGAAGGAATTGTAGCAGGTGGAGGAACAGCATATATTAATATTATTCCTAAATTAGAGAAAGCTGTAAATGAATTATCAGGAGATGAAAAACTAGGAGGAAAGATAATATTAAGAGCATTAGAAGAGCCAGTAAGACAAATAGCTGTGAATGCAGGATTAGAGCCAGCAGTTATATTAGAAAATGTAAAGAAAGAAAAAGAAGGAGTTGGATTTGACGCAAAAGAAGAAAAATATGTTGATATGAAGAAAGCAGGAATAGTTGATCCAACTAAAGTATCAAGAAGTGCATTACAGAATGCAGAATCAGTTGCATCAATGATATTAACTACAGAAGCAATAGTATGTGAAATTCCGGAAAAGAAATGTGATTGTGGAGGACATGATCAAGATGCACCTATGGGAGGAATGTATTAAAATTTAAAAAGTTTTTATAACTAAAGTAATAAAATAAATGTAGATACCAAAAGTATTTACATTTATTTTTGGTTATAATTTTTTATTTATTCTATTGCAAACATAAATTCTTTTGTATATAATATAAAAAAATAAAGGGAAAGGGATAAAAAATAATGGGAGAAGATAATGAAAATCAAAATGTAACACCAACTTCACAAGGAAATACTAATAATATTGGAGGAGAATATGGAGTTAATAATGTAGAAAATCAAGGACAACAAGTAACTTATAATCCACAAGAAACTCAAAATATTAATAATACATCATTAAATGATATGCAAGAAATAAATAATGAACCAATGTATGATGCACCAGCAATGAATAATGAACCAGTAAATAATATGCAAGAAGTAAATAATACACCAATGTATGATGCACCAGCAATGAATAATGAACCAGTAAACAATATGCAAGAAGTAAATAATACACCAATGTATGATGCACCAACAATGAATAACGAACCAGTAAACAATATGCAAGAAGTAAATAATACACCAATGTATGATGCACCAACAATGAATAATGAACCAGTAAATAATATGCAAGAAGTAAATAATACACCAATGTATGATGCACCAACAATGAATAATGAACCAATAAATAATATGCAAGGAATGAATAATGCACCAATGTATGATGCACCAACAATGAATAACGAACCAGTAAATGATATGCAAACAGTAAATAATGTAACAAATTCGTCACAAAATTCAGAAGACTCAAATAATAGTACAAATACAAATCAACAAGGAGAAAAAGCACCAGTAATACTAAGAATACTATGTTTCTTTATCCCATTAATAGGATTAATCATTTTTGCTTGTAATTCTTCAACAAATAAAAAATATGCTAAATCATGTGGAATTCCAGCATTAATAGGTTTTTTAGTAGGAATATTACTAATACCATTATTAATATTTTTAGTAATATTAGGAACTGGACTTGCTGTATTTAATTCTGCAACTGATTATGATTATAATTATGGAAGTGGATATAGCTACTATTATGATAGATATGAAATTGATGATAGATATGATATAGATAGTTGGAGTTTGTAAAATAATGTAGAAAATTGACGAACGAAAATTCTTTACATACGGCATTTTGTATGATATAAAATAATTATACAAAATGTCGTTTTATATATTTATATAATATTAAAACAACTAATAAAGTTATAAGAGATAGAATATGGAACTTACTGGAGAAATAGAAGATATAATTTATAAAAATGAAATAAATGGATATACTATTGCAACATTTTATATGAATAATAGCGACACAGTAATTGTCGGTTATTTGCCATTTGTAAATAAAGGAGATAATTTAAAAATAACAGGAAGATTTGTTAATCATCCAGAATATGGAGAGCAATTTAAGGTAGAAACATTTGAAAAAATAATGCCAGAAACTTTAGATGCATTAGAAAGATATTTATCAAATGGAGTAGTAAAAGGTGTTGGACCAGCAACAGCCAAAAAAATTATAAAAAAATTTGGAAGTTCAACAATTGAAATAATTAAAAATGAACCTGATGAGTTAACAAAAATAAAAGGAATAACAAAATTAAAAGCAGAAGAAATTTCAAATAGTTTTATAGAAAATTGGCAATTATGGCAAATAGTTGGATTCCTAGAAAAGTTTGGAATATCTGCTGCAAGTGCGCAAACTATTTATAAAAAATTAGGAAATGATACAATTGAAAAAATTGAGCAAGATCCATATGTGTTAGGAGAATTAAGTATAAAAGTTGATTTTGCACAAATAGACAAAATGGCACTAGAAATAGGAATAGAAAAAAATAGTTTAAAGAGGATAGATAGTGGTATTAGGCATGCATTAAATCTTGCTTCTTTAAATGGGCATTCATGCGTTTTAGAAGCAAACCTTATTACATTTGTAGGTAATTTATTAGGAATATCAGATGAATATGTTTATGATGGAATTAGAGATTTAAAAGCAAAAGAACAAATTGCTGTTGAAACAAGAGAAGATATTTCTACAATAAATGGAAAAACAGAATTAGTAGTACAAGATTGGATTTATTTAATAGAGTATTTTAATGCTGAAAAAAATATTGCAAATAGAATAATTGCTCTACAACAAGCTGAAAATATAAAAAAGGTAAATAATATAGAAAGTAAAATAAAAAAAATAAGTAATATAAATTTATCAGAAAAGCAGAAAGAAGCAATTGAAAAAATTAATGAAAATAATGTTACTATAATAACTGGTGGTCCAGGAACAGGTAAAACTACAATAATAAAAACAATAATTGATTTATATAAATCTGAAGGTAAAAAAGTAGTTTTATGTGCTCCTACTGGTAGAGCAGCAAAAAGAATGACAGAAGCAACGGGAGAAGAAGCAAAAACTCTTCATCGATTATTAGAAATAGGAAAATTTACTGATGAAAAACCTAGTACAGATATAGAAGTTTCAATGATAGATGGTGATATTATTATTATTGATGAAGTGTCTATGGTAGATATGTTTTTAATGAATTATGTACTTAAAGCAATTTATAAAGGAACAAAATTAATATTAGTTGGAGATACTGATCAGCTTCCATCAGTTGGACCGGGAAGTGTATTAAAAGATATAATAGAATCAAAGAGGGTACCATATATTATATTAAATAAAATTTTTAGACAAGCAGCAAAAAGTAAGATTATAGTAAACAGCCATAAAGTAAACGATGGAATAATTTTTTTTGATGAAGAAAAAAATAAAGAAGATTGTATAGATGACTTTGATTTTTTACCAGAACAGAATCAAAAAGTTGTTCAAGAAATGATTTTAGATATGTACTCAAAAGATTCACAAATAATTACTCCAACTAAAAAAGGAGAATTGGGAACAAAAATTTTAAATAAATTATTACAAGAAAAATATAATCCATATAATGATAATAAATTAGAAAAAAACTTTGGTGATACAATTTTTAGAGAAGGTGACAAAGTAATGCAAACAAAAAATAATTATGATATTACATGGGTTAGAAAAATGGAGATTGGGTCAGGAATATTTAATGGAGAAATGGGACAAATTTTAGAAATAGATCGAGAAGGAAAAATTAAGATTAAATTTGATGATGAAAAAATAGCAATATACGAAGCTTTGGATTTAGAACAAATAGAACATTCATATGCCATAACTGTACATAAATCTCAAGGAAGTGAATTTAATGAAGTAATATTTCCAATATTAAATGTACCTAATATGCTTTTAACTAGAAATTTATTATATACAGGAATGACTAGAGCAAAAAGTAGACTTGTTATTATAGGAAGTAAAAAAGCAATTGAATATATGATTAATAATGCTACTACAAAGAAAAGAAATACTGGACTAAGGTATAAGTTAGAAATGATTTAATTGTACATTATAAAAGAAAGGAACTTTTATTATAAAAAAATTTATATTTTACATTAAAAATTATGTGCTTAATTTACTATTTCCACCTAAGTGTGTAATATGTGGAAAAATAGGAGAAGATATTTGTAATAAATGTTTTTTAGAATTAGAAAAATATAAAATAAAAAAACAGTATAAAGATATATTTTTTATCTATAAGTATGAAGATATAATAAGAAAATTAATATTAGATTATAAATTTCATGATAAATCGTATTTATATAAAACTTTTTCAGAGATTATTTTAAAAAATAAAAAATTATGCAAAATTTTAAAATCTTATGATATAATTACGTCGGTTCCATTACATAAAAAAAGATTAAGACAGAGAGGATATAATCAATCAGACTTAATAGCTAAAGAAGTTGCTAAAGGCATAAATAGAAAATATAAAAATGATATTATTATAAAAGTAAAAAATACTAAACCACAGAGTTTAAAGAATGTAACAAAAAGGATAAATGATGTAATTGGAATATATAAAATAAATAATACTGCAACTATAAAAGAAAAAAGCATAGCAATATTTGATGATGTTTATACAACAGGAAGTACATTAAATGAATGCAAAAAAGTATTATTAGAAGCAGGAGCAAAAAAAGTTGGATTAATAGCTTTAGCAAAAGACTATAAAAAATAAAAGAAAAATTTTATAAGGTAAAAATAAACAAACTTAAGAAGGAGAAAACAAGATGGATGATTTAGTAGAAAGTATATTAGACTATATAAGATCAGATTATACAGATTATGCGATAATGATAAATGGAGAATGGGGTAGTGGTAAAACCTATTTTTGGAATAACAAAATAAGAAATAAAATAGAATCTATGCAAGTAAATGGAAAAAAACTTACTACAATTTATATGTCACTATATGGAATTTCAAATTTAGAAGAAATAAGCAAAAAGATCTTTATAGAGACAACTCAATTGATGGATAAAAATTTAAAAAAATTCATGGATTCTAATGGACAAACAACGATTCCTGAATATGCAAAAACAGGTCTAGATATGGCAAATTTCTTTGGAGTTACTCAAAATGGAGATAAAATAGACTATGGAAATTTCTTTACAACAGATGATAAAGTATTATGCTTTGATGATTTGGAAAGAGCAAATGTTGATGTTATAGATATACTAGGATATATAAACAATTTTGTTGAGCACGACCATATAAAAACAATAATTATTTGTAATGAAAAAGAGTTATCTACTAAATTAAAGAGTAATAATATTGAAATGAAAACTTTTATTGCAACTTATCTTTTAGACAAAGAGAGTAAACTTTTAACTACTGATAAACCAATGGTAGAAAAGATAAAAGATACAATAGAAGATGTGTTTGATAAAGCAAATGATTATGAAAGAATAAAAGAAAAGCTTATTGGAGAAACATTTGAATATCAACCAGAATTTGCATATATAATAAATGGTATTTTAATGAGATATGAGAAATATACAGACTTAATAAGATTCTTAAAATCTAATACTGCTCTTATTACTTCTACATTTGAAAAGAGTGGAACAAGAAATTTAAGAATTTTAAAGCATGCATTAGCTGATTTCAAAAAAGTATTTGATATGGTAACTTCTTCATATCCAAATACAAATAACAGAATTTTGCAAACAATGCTTATATTTACAATAGCAATATCATTTGAAATTAAAGCAGGAAAAATTACTAAGGATAAATTTATTAATGTTAAAGATAATGAAGAATATAAATCTATTGTAGTATCTTCAAGAATATTTATGGACAATCGTCAATTTTATATAAAAGAATTTGATAATAACTATTATTATAATTTTAAAGCTGAATATAGATTCTTTAAATTTATAGAATTATTTGTAAGAACAAGAATTTTTGACATGAAAATATTTAAAAGAGATATGGAAGATATAATAAATACAATAGATACAAGTAATCTTCCAGGTTATAAAAGACTTCTTACAGAAGAATACTGGAAAATATCAGATGATGAATTCCCTAAAGTTGTAAATGATGTTTTAGATACTGTAAAAAATGGAAAGATGCAACTAATAGATATTGTTAAAATGTATGCTTACTTTATGTATTTTCTAAATAAAGATTTGATAATATATGACGAAGAGACTTTAAAAAGTACATTTTTAAATGGTTTAAATATAGCAGCAATAACATCAGAATATTGTGAAAATCCTGAAGAACAATTAAATGCAATATATGTAGAAGATAATAGCTTTGATATGAAAGACATATTAGAAAGATTTAATGAACTTAATTTACAACTAAAGGATAAGATGTATAAGGCAAAAGCAGAAGAAATATTTAAAAATATTCCAATGAAAATGGAATTATTTTATGATAGATTTGATAAAGAATGTAT
>CANQMY010000052.1 GCA_947625075.1 uncultured Clostridia bacterium | reverse complement strand
ACAATGAGTCATATTAACTTTTTTACTTAAATAGCTATTTAGAAGGCTTATTCCGAACATCGAAACTATTACATTCAACAGTATTTATAACAGAAGAACTTGACTCTGAAGACTCACTATCACTACTTTGTTCTTTAGAAGAAGAAGGCATATTTATTTGAAAACTAATTTTTAAGTCATTATTTTCTCCGAGTATCAAAACCAATAGCAACAACGTAGGCAAGTTCATCAATAGAATTAACACCGTTTGCCATTAGAAATAGAGAAAAATATAATAATAATTCCTAGCAATACTATGAAAAAGTTTCTAGCTTTCATTAAAACTATCCCTCCTTATAAATAAATTTTTAATATATTATTAGCTGTTTTTTGTGTTTTTTTCATTTAAACTAAGCAATTGCTTTCTAGATTTTCTTCTTTTTGAAGTATAATTTGTTTTTTTAAAGTATCCAATTAAAAGAATTAAAAAGCTATATACAAATACTAGGAATAAAGATAAATATTTATAAATATAATCTTCAATAAACCTTATTTGTGTCGAATTTGTTGGAATAAGAGTTACAATTAAAATCATAAGTGCAATTATATATATAATTGGAGAAGAATGTTTTACATTCCATACTTTTTTATTTATTTTAGTAAGGTAAGATATAATAACAGAAAGATAAGACAAAAAAGCAAATATCCATACTAAAATAAATAAAGCATCTGTTCTTTCAAAAAACTTTCCAAGCTCTATTGCTCTTGTACTCATATATATTGATAAAGTTTCTGTTCCAGTTGTTAGAAAAGGAAATAAGAAAAGAAGTGATGCTACACTTAAAAGTAAATACAAACTAGAAAGTATAATAGATGTTATTCCAACTTTTTTATAATCTTTTTCATTTTTTAAATTTGGTTTTATTAAATATAAATATATAAGGCCTGAAAATGCATATATATTAAGTACTCCAGAAATAAAAGTCTCATTTACTCCTTTTCCCATAATAGGAAATATTCTTTGATAATCAATATGATTAAAAGAAGCGGCAAATATAATAACAACAGTAATTAAAACTACAAATACAATTAAAGTATTTACTTTTACAACATTTTTAAATCCTATTTTATTAACAATGATAGCAGTAAGCAAAAATATACCAACAACAAATGGTGTTATTGCATCTGGAAAATATATTAATTTAAGCATTTCTGAAAAGTCTAAAATTAATATTCCACATATAAATGTTAAAGACAAAGTATATAAAACATTAGTTATAATTTTTAATGTTTTTCCACCAACATATTCTGAAACATCTAAAATATCCTTTCCAGGAAATGGACTAAATAGTTTATTTATAATTAAGAAAAATATAAATGTTAAAAAAGATATAAATACTACATTAATTATTGCAGAAGAACCTACTGAACTTAGTATTGTATTTGGAAGATTAAGAATTATGTGTGCAAGTATAACAATTATTACTAAAAAAGTAGCTTCTATAGTATTTAATTTATCTGAATTCAAGAAAATCTCTCCTTTCAACTAAATTTTTTTATCTTTTCTCCACTTTAAACTAATCTCACTTTGAGCTTTAGGCCTTTTAGTTGCAAGCCATTCATCTCTATATTCTCTTTTCCATGCAGGTTTAAGAAGATATTTGCTTTTACTTTTTATATTTATTGGAGCATAAGGTGTAAGGTATGGTACTCCGAAAGATTTTAAAGAACATAGAATTGATATGTGAATGAATAATCCAACAGCAATTCCTAAAAAACCAGAAAGTGCACCAAGTATTGTATAAACAAATCTAGCAATTCTTAAATGGAAACTAAATGAAAAATCTAAAACTGAAAACGATGTAATACCAGTAATTGCAACTATGATGACTAGTATTGGAGAAACTATATTTGCTTCAACAGCAGCTTGCCCTAAAATTAAAGTACCTACTATTCCAACAGTATTTCCTAAATTTGATGGAACTCTTAAACCAGCTTCACGTATTATTTCAAAAGATATTTCCATAACAAGAATTTCAACAATAATCATAAATGGAACAGAAGACCTAGATGCTACTATAGAAAATAAAAGGTCAGTCGGTATTAATTCACTATGATAAGTAGTAATTGCAATGTAAATACCTGGAAGTAAAAGAGTAAGTATAACTGAAATTCCACGTATTATTTTTAATAAATTTGCAGCAACGTGATTTATATTAATGTCTTCTTGAGATTTTAAGAAATCAAATATTGTTATAGGTACTACTAAAACATAAGGACATCCATTATAAACAATAACTACTCTACCTTGCAAAAGATATGAGGTGGCTCTGTCTACTCTTTCAGTTGAAACTGCTTCTGGAAGAGTTGATGTAATATCATCTTTAATAAATTGTTCTAATTCTCCAACAGAAGAACAATAATCAACATCAATATTATTTAATCTGTATTTTACCTCTGCAACTAAGTCATTATTTGCAATATTTTTTAAATAGCATACAGCACATTTATTTTTATCAACTTTACCAATTGTTAAATTTTCTATTACTAAATTTTCATTTGCTAAATTTCTTCTAAGCATAGAAGTATTTGTCCTTAAATTTTCTACAAATGCTTCCTGAGAACCTCTTATAATTGGTTCATTTTTTGGCTCAGATATGCTTCTAGTTTCATATTTTTTTGTTGATATATCAAAAGCATAATCAAGAGTATCAACAAATAGTATACAATTTCCAGAAACTATATCATCAGCAATAGTATCAAATGAATTTACTCTCTGAACATCATTTTGAGGTAATAAACACTCATAAATATAATCATTCATATTGAATTTTTTAACTTTTCTTACAGAAATATTGTTGGCAACTGCTTCAGATATAACTTGATCTCCATCAAAAGTATTTGATTTATTTCTCATCATTAATGGTTTTAAAATAAAATCATTAATTGAATCATTATCACTCATTCCATCAATAAAAATTATGAAAGCTTTATATTGCTTATTTCTGACATAAATTAAAAATTCTTTTATTTTAATATCAGAATTAATTAAAGAATTAAATCTAGCATTTATATATTCTAAATTTACATCTAAAGCTGGATAAACATTTTTATTTTTTAATAAATCTTCAGGCATAATTTTATTTTCATTGCCTTGAGTAATTTCAGGTAAAACAAAGCTATTATCAGAATCAACTTCATCTTCAAATAGAGATTTAATTATATTTTTAAAATAGTTCATAATATATTTTTTATATAATAAAGCTAATTATACAAAATCTCCTTTACTTATAATTTAACTTTATAATTTGTCAAAAATAGAAAAAATATACATTGATATTAAATTATTGATATTATTAGAAATCAAAAATTTATGTAAATATAGCATAATATTATTAATAAAAGAATATATTATAGTTATGATAAAAGTTTTTAGAATAAGAGATATAATTAAATATTTTATTAGAATATTAATACCCATAACAATTCTTTTTATTATTCTACAAATAGTTTCAAATCAAAATTTAGTAGAAAGAGTAGAAAAAAAATCATCGAAAAATGCATTATTAGATACAATATCTAGTACAATAACACAAATAGGAATAGTAGAAAATGAAAAAAAAACAACTGAAAATAAAGATGATTTTATTTTTTTGCCTGAACTTGTTATTGCAAAGAATATAAAAGAATTAGATAAAGTAGAAGAAAATAATCAAGAAGAAGTAGAAGCAAACATAGCAGAAAATGAGAAAAATCAAGAAAATATAGTTCAAGCAAATGATGATAAAGTTACAGAAGTAATAGAAAGTGGAGTTAGTCCAAGAGTAACAAATGAATTTAATGGAATAAAAATAAACAATATATCAAGTCATGAACTTACAGAAGAAATTTTAAATCCTGATATTGAAATTAATAAAAGTAAAGTAATCATATATCATACTCATACATGTGAAAGTTATACTCCAACTGAAAAATATAACTATCAAGCAACTGGAAATTATAGATCAGTTGATTTAAATTATTCTGTTGCAAGAGTGGGAGATGAATTAGATGCTCAGCTTTCATCTTATGGTATACAAGTAATACATGATAAAACATATCATGATCACCCGGCATATAATGGTTCATATTCAAGATCTTTAATTACAGCACAAAATTGTTTAGCAAACAATCCCGATACAGACATTGTAATAGATTTACATAGAGATGCAATAGCAGATGCAAGCTATGCTCCAAAAGTTAAAATAGGAGAAGAATATGCATCACAATTAATGTTTGTTATGGGAGGACTTAATGAAAACTGGATTCAAAATTTAAAATTTGCTATTAAGGTAATGCAAAAAGCAAATGAATTATATCCAGGACTATTTAAACCATTAATTTTAAGAGATTCTGAATATAATCAGCATTTAGCAAAAGCAGGTTGTATTATTGAAGTAGGAGCAACTGGTAATACCTTAGAAGAAAGTATAAATTCAATGAAATATTTAGCAAAAATAATAAATGAATTTTAAAATAAAAAATAATCTAAAATTTAAAATTTCATATTGAAAATACCTTTTTGTTTTGATATTATATTATCGAGATTTTATTACTAGAGGTAAAAAATATGAAATTACAAAATTTGGCTGTAGTTTTTATAGTGATAATACTACCAATTGCAATAGTTTTATCAGTATATACAGGTAATTTAATTGATGTTGCAAATAAACAAGCAGAATATGATTCTATTTTGCTTGACTCAACTTATGATGCAGTAAGAGCATATCAAATGAACACTCTTAATAATGATTTTGAATCTGCAACAAATTCTAAAGTTAGAGATATAAATGCATCTATTAATTCATTTTTTAATAGTTTGGCATCAAGTTTAAATTCAAGTGGTTCAGGAAAACAAGAATTAACAGAGTATATTCCTGCACTTCTTTATACATTGTATGACGGGTATTATGTATATGGAACTTATAATAATGTTGCAGATGTATCAGATGGTATAAAATATAGCACAGAAGTAAATGTAGGAAATAAACAATATGGAATAAAACCTTATATTTATTATTCTTGCGAATATGCAGATCCTCTAGGAAATTATGATTTAATTGTAAATTATACTTTAGATAATTATATTACAGTTACAGGAACATATAAAGATAGTAATGGAATAATGACTAATATTGCTCAATCAGGTTATTATATTAATTATAACAATATATATGTTTCACAAGGTATAAATGGACCAGCTAGTTTTAATGATAAAATTGTAAGATTATATACAGCACAAGATAATGAAGTAATAATAAAACCAGAAAAATTAGGAGAATATTTAACTTCATATGATACTAAGATAACAATAGAAAATAATAATACAAAATATAATTATGTGTTAAGTACACCAAACGGGGAAGCAAAATACTATAATTATATAATATACAATAATGTAAAATATTACTTAGATGTTGATCACGTAAATGCAGAAGTAGTTAGAAACGGGTCAAATAATTTAAGTTTTAATATGACTTATGATGGATATCCAATATTCTTCTTAGATGGAGACAAAAGAACTTATGTAAGCAAAAGTACATTTGAAGAATTAAAATCTTTTCTTGGTGTTGGACAAGATAGTGATATGTATAGTAGTGAAGAAGGAGTAGGATGCTTTAGAGATGTAAACGCATACAATTATTATTACAAATCAGTTATGTTTAGCAAAACTGTAAGACCTGCCTTAGAACTTATTGATTTAGGAACTACTGAAATTACAGACGAAAATGGCAATAATATTAAAGCTATAGCATCAAACATACCTTATGATTCAAATGGAAACTTACATCCTAATAATGTAATAAAAACAGAAACATATCATACAAATTATACGAGTACTAACAATGTATCAAGTCATACTAAAAGTACTTATGATAATTCAAAAGTATTTCAATTAGATGAAAAAGGAGAAAATGATCCAGAGCTAGAAAGCTCGTCATTTAATAGACATAGAATAGATGTAATTATTAGTTCAATAGAATCAAGTTTAGTTTCTACAATAGGAAATTTTAATAATTATATTGGTGGAACATATGAATATTCAATGCCAATCTTAACAGAAGAAGAATGGAATAGAATATCTAATAATGTTACAATTGTCTCATTTATGCAAGGATTAACAATAGGAAATTATAAATATTACAGTAGTTATTCAATTGTAGCAAATACAAAGGTAAAGGACTTTATATCAAGAGATTCAATATATGTACAAAACTCAGATGTAAGTTCAAGTAGATCAGAAGAATATCATAATCCAAGATGTGAAGATTATAATTCAATGATTAATGAGCAAGGTGATGCTAAATTAGTAGGTTACAGAAATATAGATTATGATAGGAAAAATTGTATTTTACCTTCTGAGCGAGGAGATGATGGTAAGGAATACTTTTACTATTTACAACAGCAAATGCCTTCATATCAATGTGTAGTAAGTTTAAATGACAATATATATACTACTGATGAGATTATAAAAGGAAAGATATTAAGCGGTGAAAGTAAAAATCCTATAAATCCTGAAATAAGGCGAGCTTACATTACAGCATTAGCAAGAGAAAAAGGAAATTCATATAAAACATATGGATTTTTAAATGAAGAATTACAAATTAGAACATCATTAAGCCAAGGAGAGGCATCATATACTGTACATTATTTTTATCAAGATTATGATTTTGATTCTAATGTTGGTAAAAATACATATACTGAGGTTGGAAACTCATATACTTATGCATCATTGATAGGAACTAATATAACAAATTTAAATATTAACAGAACTCCTAATACAGGTTATAAATATTTAGGAGACTCTCAAATTAAAGTATATGATTATACACAGGATAAATATGTGCTTCTTAATAATGATAATAATAAGTTAAAAGAAAATACAAGGACAGATGTTGCACTTTTCTTTGATATTGATTTAAATCAAAGTAAAACGATATTTTATGATGTAGAATATTATTTATGGAATACAAACTCTGCAAAATATGATTTCATAGAAAAAATTAGAACACAATCAAGGCAATGGGTAAATGGAAGTAATAGCTTTAATGTAAATTTACCATCTACATATAGGGGTGCATCAATAGTTTATACTGATCCGGAAGATTATATAAATGCTAGAAAAAATATAACTTCAGGTGGAGTTATAAAAGCATACTATTCTACTCAACCAGAATGGA
>CANQMY010000051.1 GCA_947625075.1 uncultured Clostridia bacterium | reverse complement strand
CAAATATTAATCAATTATTATTAATACCTTGTGTTATTCTTGATTTTCTTTGTATACATCCTTTTAGAGATGGAAATGGAAGAATGTCGAGATTATTAACACTATTGCTATTATATAAAAATGGATTTGATGTTGGCAAATATATTTCTTTTGAAGAACAAATAAACAACAGCAAAGGTAATTATTATGAGGCATTACGATTATCATCTATTGATTGGATAGAAGATAAACAAAGCTATGTTCCTTTTATAGAAAATTTTTTATCAACATTATATATGTGTTATAAAGAGTTAGATAAAAGATTTAGCATTGTAAATAGTAATAAAATTACTAAAAAAGCTAGAATTGAAGCAACAGTATTAAATAATTTAACTCCTATTTCAAAATCTGAAATTTGCAAAATACTACCAGATGTAAGTGCAACAACAGTTGAGGCAGTACTCGGAACAATGGTAAAAGATGGATTGGTACAAATAATAGGAAATGGAAGAAATACAAAATATATAAGAAAGTAAAGAAATAAATATTTTTAATATGAAAAAATGAGTGGAAAGTTTCACTCATTTTTTTGCTATAAATGATATTTTCTTTCTAATTATATAAATTTATTAATGAAAAAACTTAATAAAAATTAAACTGTTAAAAATATATCATAGTAAAAAGGTAAAATCAATATAATAAACATAAAAAAGTATGAATAAATTGTAAGAAAATAAAAGAATAAATCTTAAAAAAATGCTTAATATAAGTGTATTTTAAGATTTATTCTTTTTTTATTAAGTTTTTTCATTAATAAAAATTAACATAACAAAATGGAGGAAAAACAAATGATTAGAAAAATGAATAAACAATGTAAAGAAAAAGGGATTACACTTGTGGCATTAGTAGTAACAATAATAATTATGTTAATATTAGCAGGAGTAACATTAAATATAGCGTTATCTGATAATGGAATATTTAGTAAAGCAAAAAAAGCAACAGAGTCATACAAAACAGCAAGTGAAAGAGAGTATATAGAACAAAATGTATTATCAGTTCAACTAGATAAATATATGGGAAATGTAAGTTCAGAAAAATTAGGAAAAGAACTAAATACGAGAAATTTAAACAATACTTCAAATTGGCATATAATAAAAGTAAATGAAAAAAGTTATGAAACAGGATGGAATTACATAGAAAAAGGAACAGAATTAGAAGGGTATGGAAAAGCAAAAAATAGTTGGTTAATAAATTACGAAACAGGGGAAGTAATACAGCTAGGAGAAGATAATTATATAGATTTATCAGCAGGAGATATGTTAGCAATAAAAGATAGTTTAATAATAAGTATTGATTCATCGATAGTAGATAAGGAAGTAAAGACAATTGAAGAAGTTAAAGAAACTTTAGGTTCTGGAGTAACATTACATGGCTTTGATGAAACTGGTACTGAAGAAAGTGGATTAACAAATGAATCATTTAATTTTGATGGAGAAAATGATTGGATTGAAATTGACTATGACAGTGTAGAAAGAAAAAAAGAATTAATTGAAAATGGATTTACTTTTGAATTTTATGGAGATACAACTAAAGCTACTGTAGTAGATGGAAATAAAGTTGACTCAACGAATCCTGATAATAATGGAGGAGGCTTTGGATGGTGGGATGGAATTGAAAGTCATTTTGCTAAATTGCATTTTAATATGTTACGAAAAGATAAGCAATTGATAATTAAATGGACTGGGGCAACAGGATTGAAAGAATACCCTGAGATATTGCGTAGTAATGATAATGTATGGGAAGTATCAGGGATGGGTAACGGTACTGGGTGGAATGCTGTAGCTGTACATAACTTAGGCAACGCTGAAGATTTTTATGCAACTGTTACTTTTAATCCTAAAAGTTCAAAAAAGCTAAATGATGAAACTGTTTTTGAAATAAAATTATATATAAATGGAAATTACATTGGAAATGGATGGTATTATAAAGGATATTGGGATAATCTACAAAAAGAAATAAATAATTTAAATAAAATTTGTATAGCAAGAACGAGCATGAATAGAGATAATTATTGGTTATATCCTAAAATGAAGATTTATGCTCTAAGATTATATAGTAGAGCATTAACAGACGAGGAAGTAAATAAAAATTATGAAAAATCAGTAGAATATCATTCTTTATTAGAAAAATAGATATAGAATTTAAGTAATAGTTAAAAAATTGATTTTATCAGTTAGATATGATATAATGTAACTTATCTATTGTAGAAAAATATTAGAAATCAAGGAGGATTAACAATGACAGAGGAGATACTTCGGAACTCTTTAGAGGAAGCTAAACAAAGGGATCAGGACGGTATACTTATATGGTCAGATTGGAAATTTTGGGTTGACAATTATTCTTGTGTGAAACCCGGAAATGAAAATTATGACTATGCTGTATCGCAGATTCTAAAAGGAGAAGATGCTACCATAAGCACTGAGTTAAGAACATGTTTTATTGCAGTACCTACTAAAAAAATGCTTTCTTCTGATTATTTCAGTCAGGTTTTAAGGATGTGCGAGGATTTAAAATTAAAAGGTCCGGTTACGTTAATTCCGGAAAATAAGCTGGCAGAATCATGCTAGTGTGAGCAAAATTAAAAGAGAATCCCAACTAGGATTCTCTTTTAAAATTTATAGTAATAATAAATAACGAAGGTGTTGAATGGGAAGGATTAGGATTTTGGGGAGTAAATGCATATGGACATTCATATCCTCATGAATTAAATCTTTTTGTAAGACCAGTTGTAGTATTAAAACCAGAAATATTACTATGTGGCGGAAATGGAAAAAAAGAGAATCCATATATTTTATATTCTGAATAATAAATAATTTTATCAAAAAAAATTAGATTATTTAATTAAGCAACCATTGACTTTAAATAAAAAAATAATATAATGATGAAAGTGAATTATATTAGGAGAATGTGATATGAAAAAAAATATATGGATTAATTTAATTTTAATAATATTTATTTGTGTATTTTTATTTTCAGGATATAATGTTTTTATATGGATTAAAAGTGATAAAGAAACAAAAGAATTAGAAGAAGGTTTATATACTGAAGTTGTATCTGAAGTTAAAGATAATGAATTAGAAGAGAATGCACTTCAAATTGATTTTGAAAAATTAAAAAGTACAAATGAAGATATAATAGCATGGATAACAATAGATAATACTTATATAAATTATCCAATATTGCAAAGTAGTACTGAAGATGAATATTATTTAAGAAAAGATATATACAAAAAGTATAGTGTGTCAGGAAGTATATTTGTTGACAGTCAAACCAATTCAGAATTTAATGACGATAATACAATAATATATGGACATAATATGAAAAATGAGAGAATGTTTGCAAATTTACATAAAATTAATAACGGAAATTTAGGAACAGATATAAATGTAAAAATATATACAGAAGATAATTTAATAACATATAAAGTATTTGCTTCATATAGTATTGAACCAACAGAAGAATTGATTAGAAAGAATTTTTTGAATCAAAGCGATAAAGAAAATTATATTAATAATGCAATAAAGAAAAGCAATATAAAGTTTGATGTTAGTGCAGAAAACATAAATTATGAAAATAAAATTGTTACATTAATAACTTGTGATAATAATAATAAAAGAAGAGTTGTAGTTCATGCAATACAAGAAAATTGATTTAGTAAAAAATAAAGTTATTTTATAAAAAAGCATTGACTTTTAGGTATTTAGATAGTATAATAGATATTGTAGCATAAGAGATAGAAAAGAGTGGAAGCAAATTCCACTCTTTAGTTTTAACATAAATAAAAAATTTTATTATAAAGGAGTATTAAATGACATCAGTAGAATCTAATATAGAAAAAATAATTCATCCTATAATAAGTAAATTAGGGTACAAAATATATGATGTAATTTATGAAAAAGAAGGAAAAGATAATTTTTTAAGAATATTTATAGATAATGAAAAACAAATAACCATAGAAGATTGTGAAAAAGTAAACAATGCAATATCTGATATATTAGATGAAAAAGATCCAATAAAATCACAATATTTTTTAGAAATATCTTCACCAGGATTAGAAAGAAATATCAGAAGTGATGAACATTTAAAGATGTTTATAAATAGTAAAGTAGAAGCTCACTTATTTAAAGCAATAGATAAACAAAAGATTATAATTGGAATTCTTAAAACTTTTAACGAAAATGAAGTAGTTATACAAATACAAGAAAAAAATATTGCTATTGAAAGAAACAATATTTCAAAAATGAAAAATGTTTATAATTGGGAGGAAAATTAAAATGAAAAAAAGAGAAGCAAAAGCTGCATACAGAGGAATAGATACAACAGAATTGTTATTAGCAATGGAGGAATTAGAAAAATCTAATGGCATAAAGAAAGAATTTTTAATGGAATCTATAGAATCTGCTTTAGTTGTTGCATATAAAAGAAATTTTGATTGTACAACTGAAAATGTTAAAGTAGTATTAGATAAAACAGATGGAAAAATGCATGTATATCAAGAAAAAAGTGTAGTAGAAGAAGTTAAAGATGAAAAAATTGAAATTTCTTTAGAAAATGCAAAGAAACAAAATAAAAATTTTAAAGTTGGAGATGTAGTTCAAATAGAACTTATGCCTAAAGATTTTGGTAGAATTGCAGCACAAACAGCAAAACAAGTAATTACACAAAAAATTAGAGAAGCTTCAAGAGATGTTATATTTACAGAATTTGCAGATAAAAAAGGTGAAATAATTACAGGATTAGTACAAAAATCAGATGGTGGATCTGTAATATTAGATTTGGGAAGAATTGAAGGTGTAATGCCTAAAAAAGAACAAATACCAACTGAAAAATATAATGTAAATGATAAAGTAAAAACTTGTATAATTAGTGTTGAAAAAGGAGTAAAAGGTTCAACACAAATTATTCTTTCAAGAGCAAGTACAGAATTTGTTAGAAAATTATTTGAAGTTGAAATACCAGAAATATATGAAGGATTAATAGAAATAAAAAGCATTTCTAGAGAAGCAGGATATAGAAGTAAAATTGCAGTTTATTCACAAAATCCAAACATTGATCCAGTTGGTTCATGTGTTGGACAAAAAGGAATTCGTATACAAAATATTATAAATGAATTAAATGGTGAAAAAATAGATGTTATTGAATGGGATAAAGATCCATCAACTTTTATTGCAACATCTCTTTTACCAGCAAAAGTTTTAGCAGTTGATGCAAGAGAAGAAGAAAAATTTGCACAAGTAATTGTTCCAGACGACCAATTATCTTTAGCAATTGGAAAAGGTGGACAAAATGCAAAATTAGCTGCAAAACTTACAAATTGGAAAATTGATATAAAGAGTGAATCTCAATTTAGAAAAATGTTAGAAGAAATGCAAAACCAAGAAGAGAATAATGATATACAAGAAGTTAAAGAAGAAAATAATATAGATGAAAATGAAACAAAATCAGAGAAAAAAGAAACTACAAAAAAATCTACAAAGAAAACAACTAAAAAAGTTGCTGAAGAAGATGTAGAAAAAGAAGAAGTAAAAAAGAAAGCAAAAAAGTCTGAGAATAAAGAAGCAAAAAAAGAAACAAAGAAAAAAACAACTAAAACCAAAGCTACAAAATAAACAAGAATATAGTAAAATAGCTTAAAAAAGGAATAAACCTTAATAAAAATTTATAAAATATTAATAAGTATAGGGGTGTAGTATTGAAGAATAGTATTATTAAAGAGACAATTAATAAAATTATTTTAGGAGGTGAATCAATTGAGTAAAGTAAAAATTTATGAAATAGCAAAAGAATTAAATATGGAAAATAAAGATGTACTTGATGTTGCAAAAAAACTAGGCATAAATGCAACTAGTCATTTAAGCTCAATAGATGATACCGATTCTAAAAAAATAAAAGAAAATCTAAAAAAGAAAGATAATAAAAAAGAAAAGGAAGAAATAAAAACAACAGGTCAGGTTATAATTAGAAGACAGGTTATTGTTGAAGAAGAAAAGAAAACTAATACTGTTAAAGAAGATGATAAAAAAGCAGGAATTGGTTTTAATACGCAAAGAAGAAATAAAGATTTTAATATTGTTTATAGAGAAAGACCTTCTAAACCTATGACTGTAAATGAACTATTTGGAATAAAACCAAAAGTAGTAAAAGAAAATAAACAAGAAGTAAAAGAAACTCAAAAAGTAGAACCTGTAAAGGAAGCAGTAGTTGAGAAAAAAGAAATAAAGAAAGAACCAGAAGAAAATAAAGCCTCTCAGGTAGAAGAAAAGAAAATTCAATATGATAAAAATGTTGTTAAATCAGATAATGATAATCAAATAGGATATAAAAGTTTTAACAAAAATAAAAATTTTGATAATAATAACTTTAGACCAAGAAATAATAATGATTATCATAATAAGCCAAGGGGAAACTTTAATCAAAATAATGAAAATAAAGGGTTTAATAATCATTCTGGATTTAATAAAAATAATAATGGATCTATGTCAAACAATAATCAAAGAAGAGATTTTAGAAAACCTATGAACATGCATCAAAATGATAAGAGTTTAAATGATATGATGTCAATTGACATACTAGAAAAAAATAGCAAAAAAGATTATTCTAGTAAAATAATAGATAAACAAAAAGCAAATAGAAATTTAGAAGAGAAGAAAAAGACTAGATCAAAAAGAGACATGGAAGAATCTTTCAATGGCGGAAAATTAAGAGATTTAAAGCAAGTTAATAGACTTTCTAATATGTTTGAAGACCAAGAAGGCGAAATGTTAGATTATTATGATTTAACTACTGCAAGAGGAAAGAAAAATAAGAGAAAAGGTGAAAAGGAAGAAAGAAAACAAAAAATATTTGAACTTAAAGAAATTACAATTCCAGCAAGTATTTCAGTTAAAGATTTAGCTACAGATCTTAAAAAGACATCAGCAGAAGTAATAAAAAAATTATTTGAATTAGGAATAATGGCAAATATAAATCAAGACCTAGACTTTGATACTGCATATTTAGTAGCAGACAGCTTTGGAGTTCAAGCAACTAAAAAAGAAGAAATCAAAGATGAAGATATATTATTTGATGATTCTGAAGATAAGGAAGAAGATTTAATTCCTCGTCCACCAGTAGTTGTTGTAATGGGACACGTTGACCATGGTAAAACATCACTTTTGGATGCAATCAGAAAGACTAATGTAATTGAAGGTGAAGCGGGAGGTATTACTCAACATATTGGTGCTTACAAAGTAAATGTAAATAACAGAGAAATAACATTTTTGGATACTCCTGG
>CANQMY010000050.1 GCA_947625075.1 uncultured Clostridia bacterium | reverse complement strand
CGCTTTCTTTCTCACGCTCTTTTGTATCCACAGAGATATCTTCAGAGCTATTTTTGAGAGTTTTATTTTTATCCATATTTACCTCCAATAAAAATAATTTATTATATTTTGCCCAATTTTTAAAATAATATTATTGAAATAAGCAAAAAACTAAGATATACTAAAAGAAAAAATAAGGAGAAAATAAGTAAAAAAATGAATTGGTCAAAACAGCAGAAACAAGCAATAGAAAAAACAGGATCAAATATATTAGTTTCAGCATCAGCAGGATCTGGAAAGACTACAGTATTAGTTGAAAGAATAATTAATAAAGTAGTAAATAAAAAAATAGATATAGATAAAATTTTAGTTGTAACATTTACAAATGCAGCAGCAAGTGAAATGAAACAAAGATTATTAGATGCAATTTATAAAAAAATAGATGAAGACCAAAGTAATGTTTATTTGCAAAAGCAAATTCTCCTTTTAAACAGATCACATATAAGTACTATACATTCGTTTTGTTTAGATGTAATAAGAAATAATTTTTTTGAATTAGGCATACCAGCAAATTTTAGAGTAGCTGATACAGCAGAGATTCAGATAATGAAACAGGAAGTAATTGAGGATATATTTGAAGAAAAATATGAAATTCAAGATGAAAAATTTTTAAATTTATTAGAGCTTTATACAAATTATAAAAGTGATGATCCATTAAAAGATATTATTTTAAATATTTATGAATTTACTAGATGTATTCCATTTCCAGAAAAATGGTTAGAAAACAAAATTGAGGAATTTAATATAAAAGAAAATGATTTTGCAAAAACTAGTTGGGGAGATTTGATAGTAAAAAAAGCAAAACAATTAAAAGAAGATATTTTAATAAATCTTGAAAATGCAAAAAAAATTGTAGAAAATAATTTTGAGTTAACTGATTGTTTTTTACAAATTACACAAGATTATAATGATATAGAAAATATAAATTTTGAAAATTGGGATAATTTGTTTTTGGGAGTTAATTCAAAGGAATTTGATGATTGGTCAAAGAAAAGAAAACTTGAAGAATCTTCTAAAATTTTGAAAGATAAGGCAAAAATATGTAGAGATGAAGCAAAAAATATATTTATAAAAAAATTAAGACCATTAATATTGTATAATTCAAATGATGCAATACAAGATATAAAGGAAATGTATCCAATTTTAAAAAATTTAGAAAAATTAGTTTTAGAATTTTCAGAAGAATTTAGTAAAAGAAAAAGAGAAAAAAATATTATTGACTTTTCAGATATAGAACATTTTGCATTAAAACTTTTAGTAAATGAAGATGGAACAAAAACAAAAATAGCTGAAAAATATAACTTTGAAGAAGTAGCAATAGACGAATATCAAGATTCAAACCTAGTTCAAGAGAGTATTTTAAATAGTGTATCTAATGGAAAAAATATATTTATGGTTGGTGATGTAAAACAGAGTATTTATAGATTTAGACAGGCGAGACCAGATTTATTTTTAGATAAATATTTAAAATATGAAAAAGTAAAAGATGATGAAACTGAAATAAATGTTGATACAAAAATACAATTATTTAATAATTTTAGAAGTAGAGAAAGTGTATTAGATTTTACAAATCAAATATTTGAAAATATAATGAGCAAAAATTTAGGAGAAATGGAATATACAAAAGAGGAATACTTAAATTTCTCTGGTTCATTTGATACTCCAAAAATAGATTGTATACCAGAATTATATGCAATAGAAACAAAAAAATCTGAATCTGAAAATGAAGAGAATATAATAACAGATAAAGAAAATACTGAGTATTCAGAAGAAGAGGAAGAAGTTTTAGAAAAATCAGTATTAGAAGCAAGATTTGTTGCAAAAAAAATTAAGGAATTAATATCAAAAGGGATAAATTATAAAGATATTGCAATTCTTTTAAGAAGTACTGCAATGGAAGCACCAATTTATGAAAAAGAATTATTAGAACAAGATATACCAGTATTTTCAGATACAGCATCAGAATTTTTAGATTCAATAGAAATAAGTACGATATTATCTTTACTGAAGATAATAGATAATCCACTTCAAGATATACCTTTGGTATCGGTTTTAAAATCACCAATTTGTGGTTTTACAGAAAATGAATTAGTAGATGTAAGGTTAAATGATAGAAATTCTAATTTTTATAATGCTTTATTAAAAACTAATACAGAAAAAGTAAAAAAGTTTTTAGATCTTTTAGAAAATTTAAAGCAAGCAGAAAAAGAACTTCCATTAGATGAATTGATTTGGAAAATATATTCTGAAACTGGATATTATCATTATGTAAGGTTAATGCCTAATGGAAAGCTTAGACAAGCTAATTTAAAAAAATTATTTGAAAAAGCTAAAGATTATGAAAAGATTAGTTTTAAAGGTTTATTTAATTTTATAACATTTATAGAAAAAGTATCTATAAATTCATCTAATATGCAAGATGCAAAAATAATTGGTGAAAATGATGATGTTGTTAGGATTATGAGCATACATAAAAGTAAAGGATTAGAATTTCCAGTAGTATTTTTGTGTGGAGTAGATAAAAAAATCAATCTTCAAGATATGAAAGAAAAAATTATGCTTGATCAAGAACTAGGATTTGGAGTAAATTTAGTTGGAAAAGAAATAGAATATTCAACTCTTACTAAAGAAGCATTAAAATTAAAAAGTAGAAATGAAGCTATATCAGAAGATATGAGAGTTTTATACGTTGCACTAACTAGAGCAAAGGATAAATTATATATAATAGCAGCAGATAAAGATATAGAAAAAAGCTTAGAAGAAAAGAAAAAAGAATTAGAAAAATATAATTCTATACAAAAAGAAAAAATTAATTATAATTTAGTGGAAAAATATATTAGATATTTAGATTGGATAGAACTTGTATATTTGAATAATCCAAAGTTAAATTTAAAATTAGAAATAATTGATAAAAGCACTTTGGGAAAGTATAATAAAAACGAAAAAATTTCTAATAATATTGATATTTCCAATAAAAAAATTGATCTTAAAAAATATAAAAAAGTAGATGAACTTTTAAATTGGAAATATGATTATGAACAATCTATTGATGTACCAAGTAAATTATCTGTTACACAATTAAAAGAAGAAAATTCTAATTATAAAGAAAATGAATATGAAGTAAAACTTTCTAAAGCTAATTTTAATAAAGAAAGCAAATCAAGCGAAATTACTGGAGCGAGATTAGGCACTCTAATACATTTAGCATTACAAAAACTAGATAATTCATATAAAAATATAGATGAGTTAATAGATAATTTAAAAATTACAAATGAAGAGAAAAAAGTTTTAAAAGAGAATAAATTTATTTTAGAAAATTATGAGAAATCAGAACTTTTTGAAGACTTAAAAAATGCGAAAGAAATATATAAAGAAACTCCTTTATATATGAATATACCATATAAAGATACAAAGGAAAATGTATTAATACAGGGAGTAATTGATTTATATTATATTGATAAAGAAGGAAATATAACTTTAGTAGATTATAAAACTGATAGGAATGTTACAGAGGAAGAGTTAATTAAAAGATATAAGTATCAATTAGATTTGTATAAACAAGCAATAGAAAAGGCACTAAATAAGAAAGTATATAAAGTACTTATATTTTCAACATTTTTAAATAAATGTGTTAGTTTATAAAAGAAAGAGGAATTTAATGAGAATAGACAAATTTTTAAAAGTTTCAAGAATAATTAAAAGAAGAACTATTGCAAATGAAGCGGCAAGCAATGGAAGAATAGTAGTAAATGATAAAATAGTAAAACCAAGTTATGAAATTAAAATTGGAGATATTGTGGAAATAAAATTTGGAAATAATACTTCTAAATTTAAAATTATAGCTATTCCAAAGGGACAAAATTGTAATAGTAGTGATGTTATAGAATTAATATAAAAAGAAAACGTATGTCAAAAATAAATTGACATACGTTTTAATATATTTTAATTATGGCATGAATAACACTTTCATCTTCACTTTTTATTACAATAGTATAAATATTATCATTTTCATATAAAAAAGATTTTATAGTATCACCATATTTTATTTCTTTTTTATATGAAATTTCTAAATTATTTAATTCATTACCATCATAAATTTTTTGTGGTAAAACTTCATAAGCATAATTTAAATAATTAAGATTATGAACATGTTTATTTATATCTAAGTCAAATCTTCTTATTTTATAAGTATCAAAATAACTAGGAGTACTACTAGGTATAGTTAGTTTAGGTAAATCAGTAATATTAAATACAGATTCATCCCTGAATCCAAAAAATATTTCTGCAAGATTTTCTGGAAGTTTAGCAATTTTTCCGGTTAATACATCTATTAAACACCATTTAGAAGTTGCTATTGCACACAACTTGCCAGTTTCATCAAACATTTTAAAATCCCTAATTGTAAAATGTTTATTAAAAAATCTACCCCAAGTTTTAATTGTAATTTTTTCATCAGCTCCTGGTCTATTATATACTTTTAACTTCCAGTTAAGTAAAAACCAAACTTTACTTTCTTTAGATAACTCATCAAAAGAGTAATGGCAATATCCGGAATGAGCACCAGCAATAGTTTCCATTAGAGACAATATGCTATTATTAGTTAAAACATTGTGTATACCAGTTTGTGAAAAACTTGTTAAATATGATTCTTCAAAAATACTATTTTCTAATTTCATAATTAAATATAAATTATGTTGAGTTAAATCAACATTTATAACCTTCTTAAAATTTACTCATAATTATATCATATTTTAGTAGAAAAGTGCTATAATATAAAAAAATTATAAAGGAAATAAAAAATGTTAGATAAATGTGATATTTGTCCAAGAAATTGTAAAGTTAATAGAATAGAAGGCGAAAAGGGATATTGTAGATGTGGAAATAATATTAAAGTTGCTTTAGCTTCAATTCATAAATTTGAAGAACCATGTATTAGTGGAAAAAAAGGATCAGGTACAGTTTTTTTTAGCAATTGTAATTTGAGATGTATTTATTGTCAAAACCATGAAATAAGTCAGGAAAATGTGGGAAAAGAAATTTCAATAAATAGACTTGCAGAAATTTTTATAGAACAACAAGATAAAAATGTAAATAATATTAATCTTGTAACACCAACAATGTATGCATACAAAATAATAGAAGCAATTAAAATAGCAAGAAAAAATGGACTAAAAATTCCAATTATATATAATTCAAATGGATATGAAAAAATTGATACAATAAAAGCATTGAAAGGATATATAGATGTTTATTTACCAGATCTTAAATATTTTTCAAATGAAATTTCAATAAAATATTCTGATGCACCAAATTATTTTAAAATAGCTACAGAAGCAATAAAAGAAATGTATAATCAAGTTGGAAATGTGGAGTTTGATAAAGATGGAATTATAAAAAAGGGAGTAATTATTAGACATCTTATACTTCCTAATCATATTCAAAATACAAAAAATATATTAAAATGGATAAAGGATAATTTTGATAATAAAGTTTTAACAAGTGTAATGGCACAATATTTTCCAACATATAAAGCAAAAGAGGATAAATTATTAAATAAAAAAATTTCATACAAAGAATATAAAGAAATAGAAAATTATATGTATTTAATAGAACTTGAAAATGGATATATGCAAGATTTAGGAAAACATGAAGAAGAATATGTACCTAAATTTGATCTATCTAATGTATAAAAATATTAAATGTTACAAAAATGTAATAAAAAAATGTATAAATTGTCTTGATTAATATAAAATAATATAGTATATTTATAATATATTATTACTCGAAAAAACGAAGGAGGAAACAAAAATGGAAGAAAATGAAACAAAAACATATTCAAAAGTTCCTGCAAAAGTTAGCCTTTGGTCAAGCTTTAAAAGCTTTATGTGCCATGAAATAGTACTTGAATTAACACCATATCAACAAAGGGTATTTAATGAAGTAAGTAATTTTTGGAATCAAGAAATATATTTTGACAAGGGATTTCATTTAAGACCAAGACAACAAGCTGTTGAACAAGAAGTTCCAGAAGTAAATGTTAATTTATAATTGATTCAAATACAAATATTAAATATTATGTAAACATTTGAAAATATAGATAAAATACTACTTAAAAGTAAGTAGTATTTTTATGTTTCTAGGAAAATTATCGTGAAAGATGATAGACTATGACGTATAGGAAATTTACGCGAAAATAAGATTTTCTAAGCTATTTATAGCATAGAAAATCTTATATTTGTTTTTTATTAAAAATGATAAATAAATTACTTGAAAAGTAATTTTAATTGTAATAGAATAAAGATGTCTAAAAGGGCAATAATTAAAATTAAGGAGGATTAATTTATGTCAATTAAAATAGGAATTAATGGATTTGGAAGAATAGGAAATCTTGCATTTCAAGCAGCTTTAGAAAAAGGAGAAGTAGAGGTTGTATCTATAAATGATCCATTTATAACAGCTGATTATATGGCATATATGATAAAATATGATACAGTTCATGGTAAATTTAAAGGAGATGTAAAAGGTGAAGGAAATACATTAACTGTAAATGGAAAAGAAGTTAAAGTATATAATGAAATGGATCCACATAATGTTCCATGGGGACAAGATGGAGCTGATTACGTATTAGAATGCTCAGGAGTATTTACTACAATGGAAAAAGCACAAGCACATTTAGATGCTGGAGCTAAAAAAGTAGTAATTAGTGCACCTTCAAAAGATGCTCCAATGTTTGTAATGGGTGTAAATGAAGAAACATATGACCCATCAATGAATATTGTTTCAAATGCATCTTGTACAACAAACTGCTTAGCACCTTTAGCAAAAGTAATAAATGATAAATATGGAATAGTAGATGGATTAATGACAACAGTTCATTCAACAACTGCTACACAAAAAACAGTTGATGGAGCATCAAAAAAAGACTGGAGAGGTGGAAGAGCTGCAGCTGGAAATATAATCCCATCATCAACAGGAGCAGCAAAAGCTGTTGGAAAAGTAATACCATCACTTAATGGAAAATTAACAGGTATGGCATTTAGAGTACCAACCTTGGATGTTTCAGTAGTTGATTTAACATGTAACTTAGCTACTCCAACTACTTATGAAGATATATGCAATACAATGAAGGAAGCAGCAGAAGGATCAATGAAAGGAATTGTAGAATATGTTGATGACGATGTTGTTTCTTCAGACTTTATAAGTGATGAACATACATCAATATTTGATGCTAAAGCAGGAATTCAATTAACAGATACATTTGTTAAACTAGTTGCATGGTATGATAATGAATGGGGATATGCTCATAAATTAGTTGATTTAGCATGCTACATGGCAGAAAAAGATGGAAATAAATAATGTCAATGGGTGTCAATGGGGACGGAGTTTTTTGACATAAAAAAATAATAATTTAATTAA
>CANQMY010000049.1 GCA_947625075.1 uncultured Clostridia bacterium | reverse complement strand
TTATAAATTCATCTGCTTGTGCTAATTTACATGCATTTATCATTTCTTCATCTGTTGCATCTTCTTTTCCCCAACGCAAATTATCTTTTATTGTTCCTGAAAACAATACATTTTTCTGGAGTACCATCGCCACTTGATTTCTTAAGGAATTTAAGTCATAATCTCTAACATCTACTCCGCCTACTTTTACTTTTCCTTCTGTTACATCAAATAATCTTGGTATTAATTGTACTAAAGTTGTTTTTGAACTTCCTGTTCCTCCAATTATTCCAACTGTTTCTCCTGATTTTATATCAATATTTATGTCTTTTAAACATGTTTTATTTTTATCACCAACATAGCTAAAACTTACATTTTCAAATTTGATATCTCCGCTTTTTACTTCTTCAATAGGATTTTCTTTATTTTTCAAATTACTTTCTTCATTTAAAAGTTCTACTATTCTTTCTGTTGAAGCTCTTGAAATCATTATCATAACTAATACCATAGAAAACATCATAAGAGACATTAATATTTGCATAGTATATGAAATTAAACTTGTTAATTCTCCTGTTGTTAAGTTTTTATTTATAATTAACATTCCACCAATTAGTGATATTAATATAATTACAACATCTACTGAAAACTGCATTAATGGACTATTTAAAGATACTATTTTTTCTGCTTTTGAAAAATTATCATATATTTTTTTAGATATTCCATTAAATTTTTTAATTTCATCTTCTTCTGTTACATAAGATTTTACAACTCTTATTCCTCTTACATTTTCTTGTACTGCATTATTTAAATCATCATAAGTTTTAAATGTTTTTTCAAAAATTGGATGTGCTTTTGTTGCAATCAAATATAATCCTATTCCTAAAAATGGAACCATTACCAAAAATATAAGAGCTAATTTTGCATTAATTGTAAGAACCATTATAAATGCAAAAAGCAATGTAAATGGTGCTTTTATCGCTGTTCTTATTATCATTTGAAATGCCATTTGTACATTAGATACATCTGTTGTATGTCTTGTTATTATACTTGCTGTGCTAAATTTATCTATATTTGAAAATGAAAAATCTTGTACTTTGTAATACATACTTTTTCTTAAATTCTTAGCAAATCCTGATGATGCTTTTGCAGAAAATATACCTGACAATATTCCAAATATTAAAGATGCTATTGCACATACAATTAATATAATACCAATTTTATAAATTGCACCCATATCTCCTTTATTAATACCATCATCTATTAAATATGACATTAAAAATGGTATAATGATTTCCATAACTGATTCTAATGCTACAAAAATTGGAGATAAAATCGCATATTTTTTGTATTCTTTTATTTGTTTTAAAAGTACTTTTATCATGTTCTTCTCCTTCTTTTTACTGCTAGTTTATTATTATAATATAAATTTATATATTTATCAACATTTATTTTGATATAAAAATTTTTTTCATATGTTTTTCACTATATTTTCATCAAATTTTTACATTTTTAATTTATTCCAAATTTATATTAGCTTTATTAGCTTGAATAAGTTGCTTATTCCTTGGAATATTATATCTTTTTCCATTCTTTATAAAGTTTGCTCCAGTTTGCTTAAAATAAAATTTAACATTATACTTCAAGCATTGATTTCTTGTATTTATTATCCAATCATAATTACATTCTCTTGCATTATTTCCAGATTCACCTCCACATGTTACACACTTTATCATTTTAGTCTTAATATATTTTTCAATATTTATTTTTTGTAACATTGGCTCATGTATTATTTCTCTATGCTTAATAGGTAAATTTAAAAAGATAGGTAATCTTTCGTCTGCCATTTGCTGATTTTCACATGTACAAATAATAGTAACATTTTCATATCCATCATTCCAATCTTTTGGAATACACTTTTCAAATCTTTCTATTCTTTTAGTAATAATTATAAAATTTAAATCAGACCTTGTTTTCATTATATTCCATATATCTTCTCTCCATTCATCCGCTTCTTCAATAAAAAAATCCGAAGTCATACAAGTATATACTTCTTCTCCACTTGGAATATAATAAGATCCATTTTTATGTTTTTTTATTGCTAAATTAAATTCTTTTGTTTTTGTTACAATATTGCTATTTTTATCGTATAAGCTATCTCTCCTAAACATATAACAATTTAAACAACCAGCTGATTTTTTATGACATCCATGCCATGGATTCCAAACTGCCATATACTTTATACTTTTCCTTTCAATATTATATTATCATATTTCTTATAGAATACTAGCACAGAAATGCTAATTTATCAACTAATAATTTATATAAAGCTGTATTTATTGGTTTGACATAATATATTTTATCATGATATAATTACTTAAATTTTCATATATATTGCTGTTTTAAATAATAAAATTTTATTACACAAGGAGATTATAATATGGAAAACAACATTAAAACATTTTCTCTTTTTGTAAGAGATGACGAGAAAAGTATTGAGACTGCAAATTACATAAGGCAACTAAACTTAAAATCTCCAAAACCTTTACAAGAAAAAGAAAATGGCGATTTGATTATTGCAATTGGAGGAGATGGAACATTCCTCAAAGCTGTTACATCAACAGGATTTAAAAAGGAAAAAATTTATACTGGTGTTCATACTGGTACTCTAGGATTTCTTCAACATTTATCTGAAAATGACATCTACACTCTTATACAGCATTTAAGTTCTGAAAAAGAACTTAAAACTAGAAAAGTTTTAATTCCTTTCATATCTATTCAATTTTCTAATGGCAAATCTAAAAATCTTAAAGCACTTAACGAAATAGTTATCTGCGGAAAAAATTATACTAAAATTGATTTCGATGAATACATAAATGATGAGTTTTTTCAAAAAATATCTGGAAACGGAATAATAATCTCATCAAGTACTGGAGATACGGCTTATTCCATGAGTGCAGGAGGCGCAATTGATTTTTCAGGACATTATCAATTAATATGTACTTTGCTAACCCCTATTAGGAATGCAAAGTATGGTAGTTTTATACCTAACACAATTGTATGTCCTAAAATTTCTATTTTTACTAATAAGTTAAAAAATATTCAAATCATTATTGATGGAGTTTCCCAAGAAATCTCTTCAGAACAAATTAAATGCATTGAAGTTTCAATGCTAAATGGAGATAGCTACATTAATAAATTAGAAATCAAAAAATATTCCAAGGTTCAAGTAATAAGAGAAAAAATCCTTGGATATGACAATTAACAAAATATTAACACGAGGAGAAAAACTAAAATTCTCCTCGTGTTGATTTTAATTTAAATAATAAACATCACATGCATTTAATCTTTTTAAATATTGTACATTTTCAAAACTCATAGCTTTTTTAACTACTTCTATTATATCATCATTTTCTTGTCCACCGTTTATAAATACAATTATTCCTTTTGATAAGTCTTTATTTTCCAATATATTTTTTATATTTTCTTCATTATATTCTATATCTTTCGCTATATAAGAATTATCTACAGTTGCAAATAATAATATATCATCTAAAAATCTGTTATGACTTGAATTGAAGAAAAATACTGTTGGAACATTTAATTCATTTCCCATTTTACTTACTATTTCTTTTTTATCACTAAACATTACTTCTGGTTCTATTTTAAAAATAAGAGGTGATACTAATATTACAGCTAAAAATATTATTACAATTTTATTTACTATTTTTTCCTTAAAAATAGTATTTAATAGCAAATATAAATAATATATTACTAAAATAAATGCAAGTCCACAAATTGGCATTATATATCTTAACTCTATCCATGGAGAAGCTACTGCAACTACTATAAAGTAAAATAATGATGGATAAAATATTATTTTTGAAATTTCATTTTTTTCTGTTTTTTGTTCAATTTTCTTTATCTTTTTATAAATATAAATTGACATCATAATTATAATTAAAATTAGCAAAATATTATTAAATGCAAATCTATCAAGTTTTTGTAAATAACTAATTATATTACTTGCAAATGTTTTTATATTTAACAAGTTATCTATTACACCTTGACCTCTATATCCAAAAAACATATGCTTAATTGAATATGGCCAAATTATAAGTGATATTATTCCTGATATAATCATTGTTAAAGTATAAAAAATTAAATTTTTATACTGTTTTTGTTTTATATATTTTATAGCAAATATTAAATACATCATTGCCAAAAAGAATAAATAGTAATAATGTGTAAGAACTCCCACTAATACTGAAATACCAATTAAAGTCAGCAATTTAAAATCTGTTTTCTTACTTTCTAATAATTTAATATGTAAAAAAGTAATTATTAGCACATTCAAAGTTGCTAATGCATACATTCTAATATATATAGCAGTTGTAAGAGATGCCATTGTAATTGAAGATATAAATGCTAATATAATAGATTTTTCTTTTGATTTTTCTTTCCCTTTTAATAGTTTCTGTAAGATTAGATACATAAATAATGTAATAAAAATGTATATTATAATATTAATAATTATTCCTGGCCATTTTGAATATTTACCTATATTAAAACCCATCGCAAATCTAAGAATTAAATAATATAGCGGAGGATGAACATCATTTTTTTGATTCTCATACACTTGGCTATACTTTCCTACTTCATCATCATTTACAGTTAAATAATCTTCATAATATTCTTTACTGTGCCAATTATCATAAAAATCATCATTTGCTTGTATTTCTGTCTTATCATAACTTGCTAATCCTAATGAATATGCTTCATCCATATGTATATAAGCTTTTTGAATTCCTGCAATTACAAATATAATTGTTTGTAATATTAACACAATAATAATTACTAATAACTCTTTCTTTTTATTATTCATCTTGTATCTTCTTCCTTTTTTTATTTATTAAATATTTAAACATACAAATAATTAAAACTATTAATCCAACAGTGATTGCTACATCTGATAAATTAATTTCCGGATTGTTGAATAATTTTATATAGTCAATAACATATCCTTTCATAAATTTATCTAACAAATTTCCAATACTTCCTGCTAAAATAATATAAAGTGGAATTACACTTTTACTTTCCTTTTTTGTAAAATATATTATTAACCCAATTACTAAGCACATTAATATTGAATTAATTATAACTGTACTCATATTTAAGCTAAAATTTTCTGTATAATTAAAAGTTAATATATTAGGTATTAAAACTATATTTTTTAATATTAATTGCTGTAAAATATAATCTATTAATAATATTATTATAAAACTTAAAGTTCCGATTAATGTTATCTTTTTCTTATTCATAATTTAAATTTCCTTTATTTTTATAAACATATAATAACATATAAATTAATTATTTTCAAACTTTAAATTTTAAATATTTTATATTCAATGTCAAAAAACTCCGTCCCCAATGACATAAAAAAGGAGGGGAAAAATTTTTTCCCCTCACTCCATTGCTTTGTACTGTATCCATGACAGATACAGCATGCACACTACAAGTATTGCTACCTGCAGCAGGCTTTCCAACGGATTATAGCACATAAATACAATAGCAAGAATTACCGTCATGGCAAATGCTGCCATAAATAGTGCCAAATTCCATTTTCCTAGTTTATCTTCGAGCAGACTGATCTGCTCGTCGATTTCGCAATTCCACAACTGCTTCCGCAGTCTAAGAACACGTCCCATGAAAATGGTCTGCGCAGCAATGGAGCAACCTCCAAGTACTAGAAGTAAAAGCAATGTCGTCATTTTTCTTTCCTCCGCTAAATTTTTATTTCTCTTGAAGTAATTTCCCACGATGGAGCTGAGGAATTTACCAGAGATTATATATATTATAACATATTTTCATAAAATAATCAATAAATCTCTTTTTTTATCATTCTTTTCTCAATATTTTTTTATATTTTTCAAATCTTTTCAATTCCATATTAATAATCTCTTAATTATTATCTCTTTTGACGTAAAATAACTTATTGATATTATTAACTTTTGAATAGGATTAAAAAATTTATTCAATAAAAATATATCTTTAATTCTATATTTAATTTTTTTATTTTTAATTATATAATTGCATGTAAACATTTTACATATTAAACATTTAGTTGAACATTTTTTATTTTTCAAATATTCACATTCTACTAATTTATTTGATAACAAGTTTTTATAATGTCTACAGCAACCGCAAGTACAATCAAAATTTTTCTTCGCAATACATTTATTATTTTTAAACTCACAAATATTTTTGCTTATAAATTCATTATCTAAATAGTCACATACTGTATCATAAATATAATCATATTTTTCTAATTTAGTTGGTAATAACATAATTTTTATTGATCTAATTAAGTCAATTACATGTTGCTCATTATTTTTATTATAATTAAAAACAATTACTTGAAAACAATTATTAAATATTTCTTTATTATTCCATTTTTTTATATTTTTAATTTTTCTAAAAATTTTATTTTTTTCTTTTAAAATATTTTCGCAATCAAATGCAAATGTTAAAACTTTATTATTATCAACTACTATTTTATCTACTTTTTTTACTTTAATATCATGATTAAAATAGTTTTCTATATTAGATAAAAAATACATATCTAAATTTTCAAATTTAGGATGTTTAATTTTTTCTATACCTTCTGTCTTTTTATCTAATTTAACATTATAATATATATTCATTCTTACCTATCTCTTTAAAATAATTATTAAATTTGAATAATTATATAATACTTTTTCTTATACTTGTCAATTTTTTATTCAATTTATATATATATTAAAGTAAATAGTATACTTTCCTCAATTGATTCTTTTTCCGGTAAACATTCTTCTAATTCTTCTAAAACTATATCCATACTTTTAGATATGTATCATTTACGCATTCTATGGAATCTTTATTTTTTTACTTTTCGTATTATTTTTTATCTGTCACTTTATTTTCTAATTTATTTTGTACTTTATTTTCAATTTTATTATTAACTTCATTTTTAGCTTGGTTATTAATTTCATTTTTTACTTCATTTTTAGCTTGGTTATTAATTTCATTTTTTACTTCATTTTTAGCATTATCTTTAGTTTCATTTGTTATTTCATTTTTAGTTTTGTCTTTAGTTTCATTTTTTACTTCGTTTTTAGTATTTTCATTAGTTTCATTTGCTACTTCATTCTTAGTTTTATTTTTATCGTTATTTTCTTCTTTGTAATTATGCCAAGGATTATTAGAATTTGGATCAGTAGGATCCCAATTTCTTAAATAATCAGGATAACTGCTTATCTTCTTAGAAGTTGGTTTTCCTAAAGGTCCTGGATTATCACTAGAATAAAATTCTACTTTAGTACCATTAGCACAATTATTATATATCCATTTTGCATCTTCAACTTTTAATCTCACACATCCCAATGATGCAGCTGTACCGAGTTTATCATATTCCCAATATTCTAGACTTGATGCATCTCTTTTAGTATATGGAACAGAATGAAATAAAATATTACCAGTTATTTTTGTAACATATTGACCATAAACATTTCCTTGA
>CANQMY010000048.1 GCA_947625075.1 uncultured Clostridia bacterium | reverse complement strand
TTATTATTTTTTTAATTTAATCGCTTTATTTATTTCATCTCTCATTCGTATTGCTTCTTGTCTTGTTGCTTTTGCATACTCTTCTTCTCTAAATTTATCTTTCCAAAGATCTGATTTATATGCACACATTAAACTTCTTGATGCATTTACAATTCCACCTAAACCATTTTTATCAAATCCAAATGCAACATCT
The DNA here is from genome assembly GCA_947625075.1 of uncultured Clostridia bacterium. Taxonomy (GTDB): domain Bacteria; phylum Bacillota; class Clostridia; order TANB77; family CAG-508; genus CAG-793. Next base: position 7,456 of record CANQMY010000048.1, on the reverse strand, counting down.
TCTGCTTTTCCTCCTTGTGCACCATATCCAGGAATTAAAAAATAAGTATTTGGCGCGATTTTTCTTATTTGTTTTAATTGTTCTGGGTATGTAGCTCCTACTACTGCAGCTACACTACTATATCCATAATTTCCTATTAAATCTTCTCCCCATTTAGTTACTAATTCTGCCACTTGCATATATACTTGTTTTCCATTTTCAAGTGTTAAATCTTGTAGTTCTCCTGATGATTGATTTGAGGTTTTTACTATAATAAATATACCTTTATTATATTTTTTGCAATCTTCAATAAAAGGTTTTACACAATCTGTCCCAATATATGGATTTACAGTTATAAATTCTACATCAAAAACTTTCTCTTCTTTTTCTCCTATTAATGTTCTTCCTAAATAAGCACTTGAATATCCTAATGCAGTTGATCCTATATCTCCTCTTTTTACATCTGCAATTATGCACATTTTCTTTTCTTTTGCATATTTACATGTTTCTTTAAATGCTTCTATTCCATAAGTACCAAACATTTCATAAAATGCAATTTGTGGTTTTATTGCCGGAATAATATCATATGTACTATCTATTAATGCTTTATTATATTCTACTATAGCTTTTGATACTCCTTCTAATGTTTTTTCATATTTGTTTCTTATACATTTAGGAATCATATCATATCTTGGATCTAATCCCATTACTGTAGGATTATCAGTTTGTTTTATTTTTTCTATTAAATTATCTATAGCATTCATATTTTATTTCTCCTAATATTTTTTAATATATCTTAATTTATTTCTAAATCTTCTCTATCGTCTATTTCTATATCTGTTTTAGAATTATCTAACACTTTTGTTATCTCCATATTTTCATTAGCTACGGTGCATTTTTGTCTCTCTTGCAAAGTTGAAAAATATTTATCATACATTTTTTCAGCTATATCTGTAAGTTCTTCTCTTCCTTTATTGTTATTAATTTTTATAGTACCATTTTTATGTACTAATTCTTTATAAACCCCACTGTCATGTGCCATATCTCTTAATACTATAGATTCTTTCTCTACATTATCTCTTTTTATAACAGATTCTTTTCTTTTAACATAAGGTCTTTCTATTAAAAATACTTTAGATAAATTTTTATAGCATTTTAAATACTGAATATAAATATCATCAATTATAATTATTCTATTTCCTTCACTTTGTAGCTTATTTATCTGAGCATTTATTTCTTTATCAATGATTCTAGCTCTTATATTCATAAACATATCAAATAAAAATTTATTTCTTACCATTATTTTTCTAAACTTTTTAGGTACTACTGCTTTTTCACCATATACATCTGTTTCTTTTAATGCTTTTAAATCCTTTTTTTTAACTTTTCTTAATACTTCATCAATATGAATTACTCCTATTCCATTCTTTTGTGCTAAAATATTTGCAAAAGTAGTTTTCCCTGCACCTGATTTTCCCGTTACACCTATAAGTTTCAAAATTTCTTCTCCTCTATTTATTTTTTTCATTTTATCATCTTAGCTTTTTGTTTACAATAGTTTTCTTGACTTTTTTATTTTTTATATTTACAATATAAAAAAATAATTGGAGGTTATTTATGATTGATATTATTGAATATTTATTTAAAACAAATGCTATTAAATTTTGTGAAGAAAATAAACCTTTTTTTTTAACTTCTGGTTATATTTCACCTTATTTTTCTAATACTCATTTTCTATATGGAAATGAAAAAGAGGCATCAGAATTTTTATCTTTTATTGATGAATGTTTATCTGAAAAAATAACTTTACCAAAAAAGATTTTTAATAAAGTGTTACAACAATATAAAACTAATGAAATTTACAAGAATTCAATTGACACAATGGTTGAATTTATTAAACAAAATGTTGATTTATCAACTATTGATTATATTTCTGGTGGTGAACGAAGAGATTGGTTTTTTACAAATATTATTGCCTATTTACTTAATAAACCACATATCACTATTTTTAAAGATTTATCTGTTTTAGTGAGTGATAGTAATTTTGAAAATACTGAAAATGTGCAATCTCTTTCTGGAAAAAAAGCACTACATATAGTTGATTTGATAACCGTTGCATCAAGTTTTTCTCGCTTTTGGAATCCAGCAATAAAAAAACTTGGCGCTCAAATTTTATATTCATTTGCCTTTGTTGATAGAAATCAAGGTCGGTGCTGAGGCACTTCAAAATGAAGGAATTAAGTCTTTTTCTCTTGTTACAGTTAATGAAAAATTATTTAAAAAAGCATTACAACTTAATGTAATAAGTAACCTTCAATATAATATGTTGTTAGAATTTTTAGATGATTCTTACAATAGCATGAGAAATTTTTTAATTAAACATCCTGAATTTTTAGAGAATGCTTTAAACTCAGATGAAAAGACAAAAAGTAGAGCTCAATCGTTAATCAATCAAAATTTATATAATTTGAAATAATTTATGTATATTCAAATAAAAATCGCTTTTATGAATTATATAATTACATATCATAATTCATAAAGGCGAAATTTTTATACTTTAAAAAATTATCATCAAAAAAGATATAAATTTATTATTCAACTTCTTTTTTCCATAAAGAATGTTTATTGCAATATGCATATATTACAGATCCTGGTGTATATTTACAATGTGCTTTTGCTTCCATTCCAGGTTTTAAATATGTTATACATTCTTTTCCGTCTTTTACTATACTTATCCATTCTATATAATGTTCTTCTTCCATAACATGATTTACTGTAACATATATGTAACCATCTTTTACTTCATAATTTGGTACATGTTTTTCAACAGCTGCATCTACAGAGTTTGGTATTACTACCTTCATTTCTTCTCCACAACAATTTATATCTGGGCAATCCTTAAGTATCTTAACTAAGGCTCCACATTTATTACATTTTTTTAATATTAATTCATTCATATTTATTTCCTCCATATATTTATTTTAATTATTATATATTAATTATTTTTATAAAATCAATATTTTTTTAATAGTACAATATAAATTAAGTAAAATGTAAATAATTTTTTCTAAATATCTTGAATTTCTTTTTATTTTATGTTATTATATATGGGTACATATTTTTCGAGGTGTGGCTCAGTTGGTAGAGCGCGTGGTTTGGGACCATGAGGCCGCAGGTTCGATCCCTGTCACCTCGACCATCATTTTATATATCAAAGCATTAGAGTATCAAGTTTTTAAGACTTGATACCTTTTTTGATTTTCATTAAAAAGTGACAGAATAGTGACGGATTTAAAAAAAATAGAAAAGAAGCGGAAATTATAACCGCTTCTTAGACTATCTTTACTTGCAAGAAATTATCCATCTTATCCGCTATTTCTTTAAATCCATTATCAAAAAAATGTGAATAAATACTATGAGTTATAGCTACATTTGAATGACCTATTTGTGCTTGTATGCCACTACTTATCTGTAAAGAAATACTTGTATGTCTTAATGCGTGAAATGTAATATATTTTAAATTATATTTTTTATTATATGTTTTAATATTTTCAACCGAAAGAGAGTTAATTATGAAAAATAACCTTAAGTACACAGAATTTTTACCTTATGAAGAAGAGTTACTTAATATGATTGACTTTGATTCAAGTAAAAAAGAATCATGGACTAATAAAAAATTATTAGATAAATTTTTTCCAAATGCATCTGGACAGGCTATAGGTCGTGCATTAAGTAAAATCGAAAATAATTTCCCTGAAGCAATAAAAATAAAGAGAAATAGTAAAGGTGTAAATTATTTAATGAATATTAAAGATAATTATCAAAAAAGTGTAGATAATGTAGGTAAATTTTAAAACTTTATTATTTTTATATTCTATATTATTATAAAAAATAAACTTTATGAATTTACATACATTTCCTACATTGTATAAAGAGATGGAGGGGACATATCATTCTTGACTGCAAGAGTATATCCCCGAAATTTTTTTAATTTGTATAAGAATTTTTATATTGAAGTTTTAAAACAATTTGATATATTTATACATATCTCTATATATTTATTTTTATATATTTCAGGAATCTCGTCTAATATCTTCGAAAAAGTAGTATCAATATTATTTTTATTTGTTCCATTTACTAGTGTTTCTATATCTAAGTTTAACGCTTCAGCAATATTAACTAAAACTGCTAAACTACATATACTAGATCCTCTTTCAATTTCACTAATATAGGATGGACTAACTTCTATAAGTTCAGAAAGTTTTTCTTGAGTAATTTTTAATCTAACTCTCCCTTCCTTTATTCTTTCTCCCATTTCTTTATAATTAATATTTTTCATAAATTATACCTCATATATATTATTTTAGTATCAGTATAAGTTTATGAAAATAATCTAAAACTGTTGCAATATAACTATAACTGTGATAATATAACTAAAAGTGTAGCAAGTTATATACAAAATTCAAAAGATATGCACAATATATTAAATAAAATATAGGAGGTAAAATAAATGGCATTAATAAAATGTAAAGAGTGTGGAAAAGAAATATCAGATACTGTAAAGAAGTGTCCTTATTGTGGATTTCATATAAAGTCAAAAACTAAAAATTTAATAATTATATTAACAGTTTTTATATTAATATCATTATTAATATTAATTAATTTTTATAAAAAAGTAAGTAACAATAGAATTAATAATTCTTATGGTAATCAAATATTTAATTTGACCTCTTATACTGATAATTTTATAAAGTATGGTGATTGGCTAATATTTAGTAATGGAAATAGTGAGGTATTAAATAAAACCGTATCAAATTTTAAAGAAGGAATATATAAATATAATTTGAAAACAAAACAAGTAATAAGATTATCTGAATATGACGGTTTTTCTTTTAATATACTTAATAATAAATTATTTTATATATCGAAATATAATGGAATTTGTTATATAGATTTAGATACATTAGATTCTGAAGGAATTACATGGATTTCTGATAATAAATACGAAGCTACGGATTTATTTATCTGTGACAATTATTTATATTATAGAGAAAAAAATGGTCAAAATATATATAAAACTACTTTATCTGGAAATAAAAAAGACTTAGTAGCAGAGTATACAGAGGGAAATTTTCAAATTTTTGATAATTATATTTATTACATTGATGCTAGCTCACACAAATTAAATAGGAGAAATATAAGCACTGATACAGTTGAGATATTAATTGATGAAACTATTTCCAGTTTTTACTATAATGATAATATAATCATATATAAAGTCGCAGATGAATTAAAAAGTATTAATTTGGTAGATAAATCCATTCGTACAATAAAAAACGGTATCACTTCAAATTTTGTAATTAGTGATAATTATATATATGTTTATTTGTCATCAGAAAAAAGTATAATAAAGATTTCAATAGATAATCAATTAGAAGAACCAATATTAGAAAATGTAGAAAATGATATATACAGATTGCAATTATTTGATGGTGTATTATATTACTCTAATAGAAAGACTGACGGATTATTTTCAGCAAATATAAGTACCACATTATACTATATTGATATAAATAATAAAACACAGGAAAAATTACAATTTAATACTAATATATAAAACTTTAGATACATTAATATATATTATTAATTATGCTAGTTTAGTATGCAATATATGTTACGCTATTATACTAGATACATACTTATGAAAAAATAAAATATTTTATATAAATAATTTTATCACAGAAATCATAACTAAAAAAGTAATGTTTTCTGTGATTTTTAATTTTTATGTATATGTATTAAAATTTATCAAATGTTGCATAAGAGATAAGCTTATTCTTAATATACCAAGCTTTGTTAACTAAACAAACTGTAAATATATTTTTAGCTTATATTTAATAATAATCTCTAAAATACTTTTATAGATTTTATTTTACATACTTTATATATAAATATTAAATATACTATATAATATAGTGACGAAAAAGTGACGGAACTTATAAAAAGATATATAAAATTATGAAATTTTATAATACTTATATCCGTTATATATATTGAAATCATAATAGTTTGAGATAGTTAATATTATTATATAATATTAACTAAATCACATTCGATCCCTGTCACCTCGACCAAATACTATTTGAAATTACTCATTTTGGGTAATTTCTTTTTTTCGATAAATAGCTTAATATATTCATTTATCAGTTTTTTGAACCATTTTTAATTTTTATTAAAAGTAGTTCAAATTATCTAAAAATATACCAGAAATTTTACAATTGCATTATAATTGCATTAAAAAATAGTATTGTCATAATTTTTATTATTAATTTACTTTGTAGCTTGCTCCTATATTAGATCAAATATAGCTTTATCTGCATCTGTAAATTCAAATTTATCTTTATCTTCTTTCGTTATCCATCTATAATCTTCATGTTCTAATAATTCAATATTTTCACTTATTAAAATTGCCTTGTAAAATATTAACTTTATATCTTTTTCTGGATAATGATGATTTTTTTCTCCAATATATTCTTTAACTTGTATGTCAGCATTAAATTCTTCTTTTATCTCCCTTACAAGAGCATTTTCATATGACTCACCTTTTTCAACTTTTCTACCAGGAAATTCCCACAAATTTCCTTGATCCTTTTTGGCATTTCTTTTTGCTATTAAAAATTTATTATCTTTCCATATTATTCCCGCAACTACATCTATCATATCTTTTTCCATTCATTTTGCTTTATATAATTTAAATTTTTTTAAATCAATTAATATTTTCAAGCTCAATTACTAAAAATTAATAAATTTATTTTATTTTAAATCCATCTTTAAATGCATCTCCAACCCTTTCAGTTACTTTATAATATCCATGTGTATATGGATCAAATGCTATAGCTGATACTTTAGATATATCTACATTGTCTCCATTCATTACACTTTCATCAGCAGTTATATTTACTACTTTTCCTACTACTCCACAATCTTTATATTCTATAAATTCACATTCTAAACAAATTGGAAATTCATTTATAATTGGAGCATCTACATTTTCCGATTTAATTGCAGTTAATTTGCTATTTTCAAATTTATTAGGTGTATTATTTCCTGACACAACTCCAAAATAATCTGCTTCAACTACATGTTTACTATCTGCAATAGATACTGTAAAAGCTTTCCTTTCTTTAATATTTTTAACTGTTTTGTGAGTTTCAGTTAAGTTTAATACAATTTGATTTCTTTCTAACATCATTCCCCATGCTGCATTCATAACATTTACACTTCCATCCTCATTATATGTTGACACCATTAATACAGGCATTGGAAATATTCCTTCTGTAATTTTAATATTTTTTCTCATTATATTTTATCTCCTCTCTTATTAAAATAATTTAATTTTGCATACATATTTGTTGCCCTTCTATTAAATTGTAATTTATCAGCTCCTTACCTTCTAAATCTTCTTTATTCATGTTTA
>CANQMY010000047.1 GCA_947625075.1 uncultured Clostridia bacterium | reverse complement strand
CATTGTTACTTTTGCTTCTTGGGGTGCAGGAGGAGGATATACAATAGTTATTCAACTTTCTAACTATACTAATATATCCGTATCTTATTGTCATGTATCTCCTGTCATGTTTGTTAAATATGGTGAATATGTTTCTAGAAAAGAAATAATTGGAACTGTTGGACCTAAAAATATATATGGAATTAATAATAATCCCTACAAAGATTCTAATGGTAATCCAACAAATGGTGCTACTACTGGATGTCATTTGCATTTTGCTATAAAGGTAGATGGAAAAAATGTTGATCCATTATATTATTATAACTACTAAAAAAAGGTAGATAAATTATCTACCTTTTTTTACATATCATCTTCATTTTTATTTTTTTGATTCATATTATTAGAATCATTTTGTTTTTTATCTTTCTGAACTTTGTCATTATTTTCTAATTTATATTCTGTTTCTTTTTCAGCAACATTTTCAATGTTTTTGCTTTCCTCATCGTCATCTTCATAGCATCCTTCTTTGCATTCATCACAATTGCAACATTCTTCATCACCATTCCAATCAAGTTCAATAAGATTGTGACAATTTGGACATTCTATTTCAAATGAATTTTTTGATTCATTACTTATTATAAAATCTTCATTACAATATGGACATCTTATCTCAAATTCATAATCATTATCATGCATTTTATCTCCGTCATTATCATCGTCATCATATATATAAATATCTTCTTCGATTCTACTTACCTTTTTTTGAAGTTTTTTCATATTTTTTTCTAACTGGCATTGTCTATCTTGTATATCGACAATATTATTAATTGAATCTAAAGAACTAATCATTAATTCATATACCTGATGTTTTATATTATCTAACATCTTTTCATCTTTAATGCTTTTATCCAAATTATTTATTAAGTCTTTATATAATTTACTTAAGTCTGCCATAAAGTTTTCCTTTCAAATATTAAATTCTTTCTAAGTATTCACCTGTTCTTGTATCTATTTTAATTACATCTCCAATATTTATAAACATTGGAACGTTAATTTCTAGACCATTTTCAAGTGTTGCAGGTTTGCCTGATGTTGTAGCTGTATTTCCAGCAAATCCTGGTTCTGTATATGTTACTGTAAGTTCAACAAACATTGGTGGTTCAATAGAAAATACATTTCCTTTATATGAAAGAATTTTACAATTCATATTTTCTTTTAAATATTTTAAACTATCCCCTAATTGTTCTTTATTTAAAGGCATTTGTTCATATGTTTCATTATCCATGAAATAATATAAATCACCATCTGCATAAAGATATTGCATTTCTCTTTTTTCAATTTCTGCACCTTGGAATTTTTCTGATGGGTTAAATGTTTTTTCTATTACACTTCCATTTATTACATTTTTTAATTTCGTTCTTACAAATGCTGATCCCTTTCCAGGTTTTACATGTTGAAATTCTACTACCCTATATACATTTCCTTCTAATTCAAATGTTGTTCCGTTTCTTAAATCACCTGCTGTAAATACTGCTGCCATTATTATATCCTCCTTTTATTTTATTTATTCAATTTTAAGCAATATTTATATTTTACACCCAAATAGCTTAAAAATCAAGATTTTTTATTAATATAACTCTCTAATATATATACTGCTGCTAATGTATCTACTATTTGTTTCTTCTTTTTATTATTTATATCTAAATAATTCATTGTTTTATGTGCTTCAACTGAAGTTAATCTTTCATCAACTTGAACAATATTTATATTATTAAATCTTGATTTTAGCTTATGTAAAAATATTTCTGTTTCCTCTGCTCTTTTTCCTTTTGTTCCATCCATATTAATTGGATTTCCCAATACTATAACATCAACATTATATTTATTTATTATTTCTTCTATTCTTCTTAAAATTATTTTGTCACTACCATTTGATGTTATTGTTTCTAATCCTTGTGCAGTGAAACCTAATTCATCTGTTATGGCAATACCTGTTCTCACAGTACCATAATCTACTCCTAATTTTCTACCCATTTAATATTCCTTGTTAATCTTTTACATCAATATATTCTTCGACCATTTTTTCTAAAAGCTCATCTCTTTCAACTTGTCTAATTAAGTTACGAGCATCCTTGTGAGATGTTATATATGTTGGATCTCCAGATAATATATATCCAACAATTTGATTAATTGGATTATATCCTTTTTCTTTTAATGCATTATATACTTCTTTTAGTAATTCTTTTGATCTTTCATTTTTTTCTCTTTCGACATTAAAACTTAAAGTTTCATCTGTTGCCATAATTGCCTCCTTTAAAGTTAAAGTGTACTTATCGTATTTTCATCTGATAAGTCTATATATTCTTCTACTTTTTTAAGTGCACCATCTAATGATGTTCCTTTATAATATGTAGATATTGCAATTCTTATTTTAGGGCTTACTACTACCTCAACTTCCTCATTACTTACTTGCCCATTCTCATCTATCTTTTCATCAGATATAACATAGTCTTCTGCTGCCTGAATTTGCATATCTTCAATTTGTTTTTTCATTCCTTGCATAAAGTTATTTACACCAGATACATCAGCTCCAGAAAAAACAATTGCAAATTTTGGTCCCATATATCTTACAAATAAATATTCTTTAGCTAAATTATTTTTTACAAATTCCGAAACCTTAGTAATTACACTATCTCCTGTTTTTCTACTAATTTCTGTATTTATATTTGGTAAGTTTGTTATTTTAAATATACATATTGCAGAAGTTGTATATTTATCTATTATTTTTTTACCTTCACTATATAAAAATTCTTCTGATTTTAACCCTGAATATACATCGCTTCTAACTATATTTTCTAAAGTTGATTGATTTTCTACTGTTTTTAAAATAGTTACTATATTATTTCTAACAACTTCTAAAATTGTTGTATCTATTTTATCAAATTCATGTGGCATACTTCCTTCTATTATCCAATAACCTATATACACATTATCAACATATAATGGAAAAAAGATTGCACATTTAGCTCTACCAAACTCCATCTTTTGGTAAGGTAATTTTTCGTTTTCATTTTCTACAGTTACATATTTAGGAGTTGCCGTTTTTATACTATCTCCAAAAACTGGATCATTTTGAAGATTTTTTAACGTATCCCAGTGTTTTTGATCTACATTAGATGCTTTTATAACATATTCAGCTCCATCAAATACTACAATTGTAGAATATTTAATTGAATACTTATTTATCAATATATCATTGATACTTTCCAATTTTTCTTTAATAGTAGAACTCTCACCTAATGTATTCATGAATTCCTGAAGTACATTAAGACTTGTTACTCTTTGATTTAAATTGGAAAAAGTATCAATTTTTTTATGGACTGAATAATTATATATCATTAGGATCATTACTATAGTTACTAATAATATTATAATGCCTAGTACCAAAAGATATCACCTCTTCTTTTTCTTAAAAATTATTTGTTCTCATTTTATTTAATGTATCATTTACATTGTTTGAAAATTGAGTTGTTTGTTGTGTTTCTACATTTTTGCCTTTTTTGCTTCCAAATAATCCACGTTTTTCTTCTGTTCTATTTTGTGAATTATTGCCAAAATTTCCACCTGATATTAAAGGATATACCATATTTTTTAATTCTTGCAAACTATTTATGAAGTTTTGTGAATATCCATTTAAACTTAAACTACACATAGCAATTGATTCCAAATATCTTTCATAAGTTTCAATTTCAAAAGGAATATTTACATATTTTATTGTCTGTGCATTAAATAAATCTCTTTGAAGTGTCATAGATGGTTCATTATATTTTGACATTCCGCCTATTATCATTCTTTCATCTAATCTTCTTAATCTAACATATTTATTAATTACTACTCTTAGTTTTGATTCATCTAAAACATTTTTTAATTTTAAATCACTTAAGAATTGAGTTAATGGTTGTATTGTAAATGTATCCATAGATTGAATTAGATATATTTCATTTGCATTTACAAAATATTCTACATCTGTATTAAAATCACAATCTAATAAAGTTATTTCAAAATTATTTGATAATGTTTGTAAAACTGTAGTTTTATTTATTTCATCTATTGCATCTGGCAATGATGTAAACACACTTAAATTTTTATTTACATTTATACCATCAACAATACCATCTGAAAGATTTTTTATACTATTAACAGCTTTTTTCATTAAATTTGCATCATTATTTGTAAACATATAATATGAATTTTTGTTTTTAGTTAAATCAAGAATTGCTGTTTTTACTCCACTTTGTGAAAGTAATTGTGCTAAGTTGTTTACTATAAATGATGTTCCATTTTTTGTAGTACCAACAAACAGTGCAATTTTGCCATTTCCGGCTATTACATTATTATTAGTAGGTATAACATTTTCATTACTTATTAAACTGTCTGTATTATATTGAGACTGCATATTAATGTTTGGAGTTTGATTATATATATCTTGATTTGTGTTTGGTGCTTGACTATATATATCTTGATTTGTATTTGGTACTTGATTATATATATCTTGATTTGCATTTGGTACTTGATTATATATATCTTGGTTTGTATTTGGCACTTGATTATATATATCTTGGTTTGTATTTGGTGCTTGACTATATATATCTTGATTTGCATTTGGTGCTTGATTATATATATCTTGGTTTGTATTTGGCACTTGACTATATATATCTTGGTTTGTATTTGGTGCTTGATTATATATATCTTGGTTTGCGTTTGGTGCTTGATTATATATATCTTGGTTTGCATTTGGTGCTTGATTATATATATCTTGGTTTGCATTTGGTGCTTGATTATATATATCTTGGTTTGCATTATACATTTGATTATATATATTGTCTTGATTTACATTTGATGTATTATTATTTACAGTATTATCTTCCAAATCTAAATCAAATAAATTAGTATCATCAGTTACACTATCTACATTTTTATTAGCATTTTCTATATCATTCTCAAAACCTGGTAAAAATCCATCAGTATTTGTATTTGTATTCTCATTTACATTATCATCTATAGGACTTATTCCAAATAAATCAACTGGTTCTTCCAATCCTGGTAAAGGTTCTTCTAAACCTGGTAATATATCATCAAAAGTTTTATTTGTTTCTGTATTTTCATTTTTTGGTGCCATAGCTTCTAGAGGTGAATCTTCAACCAAATTAGGTTCTTGTATTGAATTTGATTCATCATACATTGTATTTCCTTGTGTTAAAACTGGTTTAGGCTCAACTGGTTGGAACATTGCTGGTTGTTGCAAATCATTTGATTGTAATACATTTGGTGTAGATAATTCTGAACTTACTGTATATGGTTCAATTTGAGTAGATGTTGTTTCCTTTTTTGAAGGTCTACCTCTTTTTCTCTTTATTGTTGGAATCGGTGAAACTGAATCAAAACCATTACCTAAATCGTTTGTTACATTATTATTAAAACCATTCTCTCCTCTAAAAATATCATTTGAAGTATTAGCAGTATTTTCTATAGGTTGAGTAGGTTGTATTTTTCTTGGTCTTCCTCTTCCTCTCTTCTGTTCGATATTAGGAGTTGCATTAACATTTTGATTACTATTATCATTATTTTCATTATTTTGTATCATTTGCATTTCTTTATCATTTACTCCTTGAACTTGATTTATATTTTCTACATTACTTTGATTATTCTTATCATTTATATTTGCTGTATTTAATTCTTGTGATATTACTTGTTTTGGTTCATTTTGAACTGTAATATTATTTGGTTCCTGCCTATTCATTTGATTTTGTACTAAAGCATTATTTGGTAGCTTTCTATTCATTTCATTTTGTAAAGAATTATTATTTTGAGCTTGTCTATTCATTACTTGATTTTGCATATTAACATTATTTTGCATTGGTCTATTTATTTGATTTTGTACTGGAATATTATTATTCTGAGGTACCACTCCTCTTACATTATTATTGCTATTATTTCTGTTAATATTAATTGTTGATGGTATTATAACTGGTTTAGAAAGATTTGTTTTTTCTAAATCTTTAGTTAGTACATCTATTTTTCCTGGTACTTTAGGATTTTGTTTATTGTATGGCACATAAGTTCCATTAGTTAAAACTGTACCCTTAGAAACAAGTTTTTGATACCTAGATGAGTTAGATTCTAATATTTTCTTTACTTCTTTTGGTAAAAAATTAATTATTACTCTTAATTGAGTTTCATTGTATTGATCTGCAATGCTTTCAAAACTTTCAACACACTTTTTTTCATTCATTCCTATTTTTCTATAATGTGCTAAAATATTTTGTATTTCTGATTCACTTACATCTTGGTCATCACTTTTTTCATAAGGTCCAACATCTTCTGCATCAACATTATAATATTGCTTAGCTTCTTTTTTATTACGTGGTTTATTTATTAAATTACATACAGTTTCAATACTTCTATCGTTTCCAATTATTGCATTATAAATTCCTATTCCAAATAACTTAATTAAAAGCTGATCTGATTTCATTCTTCTGTCTGAACATATAAAAATTATTGGAATATCCTCTCCAGAAGGCTTTGATGCCTCATCACTTATTCCATCTAATTTTTCAAACAAAAATTTATCAATAGCTTCATAATTATTATTAGAAATAGGTTCTAAATCTTCTCCTATAACTATTGCATCATAAGATTTATTTCTTTGCAGTTCTTTTATTATTGCATTAAAATAATATACATTTTTGCTTGTAATTATTTCTTTATATTTTTGTTGATACCTATTTACAACCGATGTTGTAATATTATCATTACTTACTGCAAATAAAATTCTCATTAGTTTAACCCCTCCAACCTTTTACTATAATCGCAAATACTAGTGGTAATACTTGACATATTACAAGTAGTGTTATTACTGCAATCATTGTGTTAAATCCTTTGTATCTAGATTCCAAATTTCTTATACCAATTACATACTGGTATATTGCACTTATTGCTATACCTAATATTCCTAATGGAATACTATAAATTCTAACTTTATTTAATATATATGCTACTAGCCCATAAGTATCACTTCCATATGTAGCTTTATAATCTTCTAAAGATTTTAATTCTGTGTTTTTTATTTCAACTAATTTACTTTTTGTTTCATTTGATATTATTTCATCTGTAGTATTTGCAGCATAGCATGATCCTATACAAAACAAACTAAATATACTAATAAATATCAAAAGACCTACTATTGTCTTTTTCATTATATATCCTCCTTTATATCTTATATAATAATACTACTTCTTAAATAAAATAGCAAGTAAATTTTACAATTTGTTATATAAATACATCATCCATTTATATACTCCATTTGCCCAATTTTTATCAGAAGCATATGATTTATTTACAGCTGTTAAAGTTGCTCCTTTATAATATGTTCCTACAGCTTTTTCACCATTATATATATCTGTTCCTAATGGATTTAAGTAATATTTAACTAAAACTCTTGCAACTAAATCTATTCCTTCTGAATATGTTTCAAAGGTTGATGCACTTCCAGATGGATCTCTATCGTAAGCTCCATATCCAAATAAGTTCTTTTTATTTAATGAAATAGATGATGTTCCCCAAGCACTTTCATGTATTCCTATAGCTGCTACAAATAATCCATTTATATTATACTGCTGTTCAACATAATAAAAATATTCTGCATTTTCTTCAAA
>CANQMY010000046.1 GCA_947625075.1 uncultured Clostridia bacterium | reverse complement strand
GATCTGCTCCATAATATACTCCAATAATTGATATTACTATTGTTAGTGTTAAAGCAATTTTTGAATATACATTTGGTAAAATATTTTTACTAATCATTGCATAAATATATCCTGCTAGAGTGATATAAGAAAAATTTTTCAAATTTTTTGCATAATATAATGCATTATTTAATGCTCTAAATATTCTTGTTAATATTGCTTCTTTCGTAGAATATGATGACATATTAACAAAAAAATATACATAAAACATATCATATAGTGCATTATTTATTGCAAAATATATTATCCATGGTATTGCAACTATAATCATTCCTAATAAGAAATAGATACCTGTTAAAAATGCTTCTTTTACCTTTTTATTTATAAGCAATCCTAAACATAAGAAAAATAAAAATCCAATCCAGAAACCTAGCAAATTATATTTTATACATAAAACACATCCTGCTAAAATTCCATTAATTATTACCTTTTTTGTATCCATTTTATTAGGATAAGTATTTTTTAAATAGTCTAGCATATAATATAAACTTATTGCTAAAAATGGAAAACAAAATTCTTCTGCGCTGTCTCCTGCAATAAAAACATAACTTGTAAGTATAATACTAGATATTAAAGGAAGTATCCACAATATATGTACTTTTTTTACATATATTGAAATAATTTTATTTATATAATACAAAAAAACTGAGTATGATATTACTTCAAAAATAAATACTCCTAAAAATGTGTCGTTAGAAATTAAATATGCTATTGCATGTATTAGGTATATTATTGGTCCTTTTTGTTCAAATAAGTCTTTATATATTATCAGTCCATTTGCCATTCCTTTTCCCATAGTAAAAAATGAATTAGCATCATCCCAATTATTAAATTTATAAAAAAATGAACATTTTGAACAGATAAACAAGAATATGAATGAATTTAATAAACAATATAGATATATAATATATTTTTTTTTATTTTCTTTTTCACATAAAATGTTAATTATTTTTTTCATTTTTAATTCCTTTTTGTAGTATTATTAATGTATCATTTAAATAATATTAATCTAATCATATTCTTTTTCTAGGCATTTATTTAAATATGTTTTTGTAAGTAGCTTTAATTCTTTTTTATTTTCTTCTGATATATCAAATGAAAATATTTTCTTTGGCTCTGCCCATATAATATACTTTATTGCTTTTACTGTAGTTTCCGATAATTGTATAGCACTTTTATCTAATTTAGAACATGGCATACATTTTAATCCATTGTCTCTTAAACTAAAATAATTTAAATTTTCTTTTTCACCACAGCTTGTACAATTTTCGATAATCGGCCTAAATCCTATTATACTTAAAAGTCTTAATTTAAATATTGAAAGTATTAAACTTAAATCTTTATCAGATTCTGATATCATATAAATAGTATTTAATGTAAGTTGCAATATTCTATATGTACTTTGATTTTCATCTGTTACGTCATTTACTATTTTAGCAATTTCAGACGCATATTTTAGTTTGTCTATATCTAGCCTTATATTATAAAATATTTCAATTGGTTCACATGAATTAATTGAATAACTACTTACTCCCTTATATATAAGAAATTCCCCAAAACATAGGAACTGTGTACCTGCCATAAGTGCGCTTTTAGGTTTTCTTGCGCCTTTTGCTGCACACCCAATCTTTCCTAAGTCTGGGGTAAGTAGAGTTACCATTTTATCATTATCACCCATATTGTTTTGAGCTAAAATAATTCCCTTTGTCTTTATAACTCCCATTTTTCCATTTTCCTATTTTCATTATCTTGTTTTATAGTATTTAAATCATTTATTAATTTATTATTTTCTTTAGCATTTTTTATTGCTTTATCTACTTCCAAAAGTTCCATAAGTGTATTTATATCTCCTGTATTCTTAAAAGTATTCCATGCAATTTGTTTTAACATAAGTCTTCTCCTATTCTTCAGTCTTTAATTAAAAATGCTTTTATTTGATTTTTCTTTCAAATATCAAATAAATTTTATTTAATCTTTTGTTTTAAATTTATTAACAAAACTATCTGTATTGATCCAGTCTTCTTTGACTTTTACCCAGAGATTTAAATTAACCTTGCAGTTTAACATTTTTTCTAAATCTTGTCTTGCAAAAGTTCCTATTTTCTTCAACATTGAACCTTGCTTTCCTATTATTATGCCCTTATGTGATTCTCTTAAACAAAAAATTGTTGAATCTATATCAAAAATTTTTTCATTAAGTCTTGTTTTTTTAGTTTTTATTTTTGAAGTTTCTACTAATATTCCATGAGGTACTTCATCTTGTAAGAGTTTCAATGCTTTTTCTCTAATTGTTTCTTCTACTAAATCTCTTAAAGTTTGATTAGTATACTCTTCTATATCATAATATGCTGGACCTTCATTTATGTTATTTTCAATTTCTTTTATAATTTCTTCTATATTTTTCTTCTGCTTTACTGAAACTGGTATAATCGCTTTAAAATCATATATTTTTTTATATTCATTTATTATTTCTGCAAGTTTTATTTTATCAATTAAATCAATTTTATTTATAATTAAAATTGTTGGTTTATTTGCTTCTTTTATTTTTTCTAATGTATTATCATCTATTTTTGCATCACTCGAATCTATAACATATAGGATAACATCTACATCTGGAATAGAACTAATTGCTTCATTTACCATTAGCGTTCCTAATTTAGATTTAGGCTTATGAATTCCTGGAGTATCTATTATTATTATTTGCGAATTTTCTCTATTTATTATTCCTTTTATAACTTTTCTAGTTGTTTGTGGTTTATTTGTAATGGCTGATACTTTTTCTCCTACCAATAAATTAATTATGCTTGATTTTCCAACATTCGTTCTACCTATTACAGTTACAAAACCAGATTTAAAATTTCCCATTTTACTCCTTTTTAAATATTATTTACTGTTGTATTTTCTGAGTTTTCAATTTGATTACTTACAATTTGTACATTTGCATTTATAGGACAAATTTGCACAAATGTATTTCCATCATTAACTTGAATTTCATTTCCTTCTAAATCTCTATATATTGTTTTACTACTTCTTGATGTTTTAGTACATTTTATTTTAATTGCTTTACCATTTGTTATATAATATCCATCTTTTGTTCCTGTTGTAGTCATTGTTTGTCTTCCTTTATTTTCTCCGTCATTTAAGTCACTATGAGCTATAAATTCAATTATTATATTTTTGAATGTAACATCTTCACCTGTATCCCAATCAGTTTCTTTTTTATTTCTAGTATAACGTGTATATTTTTTACTTTCACTATTATATTCCCATCTTACAGAATTTACTGTCGAATATGGGATTGTAACTATATCAGCATTTTCACCATTATCTAAATTTACATCATCAACTGTATAATTAAATGGGCTTTTTGAATTTGATGTAGTTCTATATCCCTTTGTATTACACATTTTTAAAATATTTTCTGTTGATGTTACTGCATTATGTGGTGCTTTTTTATCTGTTACTCTCCAGAAATCAGTACTTGATTGAGTAATTCCATTTAAATTATTTATTCCTAATGTTTTTATGTCAGACTCAGCTTGTGGACTCCATCCAAAATGTACATAAATCGCATCATTTTCTAAAGCATAATCTAAAAAATAATGTCTTGAACTTCTTATTGGTCCAATTTTACTTAAATTTTGCCCTTTAAATAATGCCATAAGTCTAGATTCTCCACCTTCAACAATTATCTCATAAACAGCATATGCATTATTTAAACCTGCATGTGGAAGTGCATTTATATTATTATCTATCATTACTGCAATTGGCCTATCATCTCCAACAAATGTTTGAAGTGTTTTTTGCTCAACTACTATTGTGTTTTGTTCTTCTTGTGCATTTGCACCTATTTGAATAGTTTTTTCATCTATAAAATAAAACTTATAAGCATAAGCAACAAGAACAGATATTGCAACCATAATTAAAAAAATTATTATTTTTATCCAAATACCAGTTTTACTTTTTTGATTATTTTCTTTTCTACTCATAGATTTCTCCAATCTTTACATTTTAAATATAGTAAGTCCATAAACTAAAATTACAACTAAAACTCCCATAAAAGCTCCAAATAGAACTTCTGCAAAAGTTTTTTTATCATTAAGTCTATTTACAAAAACTATTAAAGATAATATTAAGCTTAAAGTAAATACAATAAAGTTTTTTGAATTTATCCATATTGCAGTTAAAAGTGCAAAAGCTAAAGCTGATTGTCCACTTGGTAAAAACGTTTCTTGTTTTACACCATCTGATAATTCTCTCTTTTTAAATGCCCCTTTCATTGCTAAGATTGCTATTAATGTTATTATTATTGCTACAAAACTTAAGTGTATAGGTGAAGAAACAATTTGATTTAATAAACTATCAGCTACTTGTGAAATCTCTGTTTTTCTAAAAAATAAAAAGTATGCAACTATTATTGCATTTATAGCTGTTAGAACAACTGCCCCTGCGCCTACATCTTTTGCAATTTTAGCTTTTGGATGGTATGTATCTACTAGAAGATCAACTATTGTTTCTATAGCAGTATTTATCATTTCTGCAAATATTACAAAAAATACTGCAAATGTTAAACATAAAAATTCTGCTGTTGTAAAATTGTAGAACAAGCTAAGTATCATAACTATTGTTCCTAATATAAGCTGTTTTGTAATATTAGTCTGTGTGGTTGCACAATATATTATTCCATCAACTGAATTATTTACTGCTTGTAAAAAATTTTTATTATACAGTCTACTGTCTCCTTCTTTACTTTTCATGAAAAACATTTCTCCTTTAATTTCTTGTTATTTTTAGCTTATTTAAAACTGCATCTTCTTTTGCTCTCATTAAAATCTTGTCCTTATCCTTAATATGATCATATCCCATTAAGTGATAAAATCCATGTACGCACATATAACTAAGCTCTCTTTCAAAACTATGTCCATATTCTTTTGCTTGCTCTCTAACTTTGTCTATTGAAATAATTATATCTCCTATACAATCGCATAAATTATAGTTTTCATTTATCATTTTTTCTATTTCTTCTTTTTCAAAAATAGGAAATGATAATACATCAGTTTCTTTATCAATATTTCTATATATGCAATTAAGTTCTTTTATTCTCTTAGGGGTTGTTAAAGTTATACTAATGTATAACTTTAACCCATCAATATTTTCAATTTTAAAACATTCATTTATTACTTTTTTTATATTGTCTTCAAATTCTTTATTTGCATCAATATCATCATATATAATTTCAACATGCTGTTTCATTTATAATTTCCTTTTTTAAACCTTTTACTACTTGATATTTACCAGTTTTAAATGATTTTATTTGTCTCATATCTCCTAATTTAACTAAACGTCCTTTATAAAATTTTATTATTCTATAATATTTATCGTTATATTTTTTTAGGAAATTCATATCTTGTCTAATTAATAATATTTGTTTTTTAATGTCATATTCATGAAGACCTTTTTCTTCTTTTATTTTTTCTAATTCCTTAAGCTTATTAGCTAATTTATTATATTCTGTTTTTTCTTCATTATTATTCCAATATATTTTTACTGCTAATAATTTTTCATTATATTGATCCATCAATCTTAATAATAGTTGATAAGCATTTTCTCTTTTTCTTGCAATTTTTGTATCTACTATTAAGCTTCTTGTGTCTTTTAGTAATTTAATATAACATCTCTCTGCAACAACCAATGGCAAACTATGTACAAATAATTTTCTGCTTATTCCAAGTAGAATCATTTTTTTATCTAGAATATCAACTTGATCTAATTTTCCTACTTCATAAGTTTCAAATAAACTACATTGTTTTATTAATTCTTCGTCATCAATTTTCTTTAATGGTACTATATTTAATACATATTCTTCTAATGTATCAAATATCTTATCATATATATTTTCTTTTTCGGCTGGCAACTTTTGTTCTGGAAGAATAATTGAATAGTGCTTTAATAAATTTTTATATAATTGTTCCATTTCATACAAATAAATTTTTGTATATTCTTCTAATTGTTTTTCTTTTTCTGCTTCTTTTAAATTATTATAATCAATATTTAATAAATATTGTTGTTTTTTATATTTGTATTCTATTTCATCATTTTCTTTTAAATGGATTATATTATAATATTTTGATAATGCATCTTTTTCATAATCAGATGCTGTATCCATTACTACTTTTTTATATATTGTCTCAACTAAAAGACCATCTATTGCTTCTAAATATAAAGTATAATAATCCTCAAACTTCTTTTCTAAAGTTTCTTTTTTCTCTTCTTTGCAATTTACCATACTTTTATAACTTTTTACCATAGAATTTCTTTTTATGTTCACTAATAAATTATTAAACCCAACTTTAGTTGGCGTTAATATTCTACTCATAGTGTTACCTAGTCTAGCAAAAAATGTCTTTTTTGTATCATAAACTCTTAAACTTTTTTCTTCAGCTCCCATAAAAACCATCCTTTCAAAATTTTATTTCTTCCTTGGTACCTATATTTTCTATTACTGAATATGTAACTACAACTTCATAAGAACTTTCTCTTTCAGTAGTTTCTATTTTTTTATCAATTACTTCTCCATTAATTAATAAATTAAGCTTTTCTTCTGCTCTGCTTGTTCCTATATTTTCTGCTTCTTCTTTATCATATTCTACTACTGATTCTTGAACCTCATAATTAGTGTATTTTATAAGTTCTATTGGTAAATAAAAATTAGAAAATAATTCTACCTTTTTACTTGAAACTATTGTATCATATTTTTCAAATTTTGAAAGTCTTTTATAAAAATTTATTTTAAAATTATTAAATTTTATCGCATATTTTTTATTTATATTTCCTGTTTCACTTTTTTTCGTTTCTTTTTTTGGTATTTTTTCACTTTGAGAGTAAATTACTTCTCCTTTTACTTCTCCATTACTATTTACATAATATTTGTCTGTGTATTTTCCTTCCATATATCCAGCAATTAAAACATCACCTTTTTTTACTTTAGCTCCTTTTTCCACCATTATTGTTCCATTTTGTGCATTAATACTAGTTATAACTGCATTTTTAGTAGCTACAATATTAGTAAAGCTATTCTCATCTATTATATCTGGTTTTAACTCTGCTTCAACCACTCTAATAATTGCATTTGTTCCCTTAACTTCAATTCCTATCCATGCTAAATCATCTCTTTTAAGTCTTATTTTATTTATTATCTCATCTGTTTTTAAGTTATTTTTTAGTGTTCCAACTCTTAATCCTTCTTCTTGTATTAAATTTAATATTTCTTCACCATTTATTTTTTCGCATCCTATAACTTCAATATTCCATATAAATCTTGATAATATAATAATTGCTAGAATTACTATAAAAAATAATATAAAAAAAATTTTTCTTTTCTTATATCTTTCTATTAAAAATGGAAGTCCACATTCTTTTTTTATTTTCAATTTACAACCATATTGTTTTCCAATTTCTACAGCTTTTTCATAATCTTGAATTCCTATTTTTGCTTGTATTACTTGCCCCTTATTTCTTAAAGTACCCCAAAGCACAATTTTTTCTTTCATACAAGCATTTATAAATCTTTCAATATAGTATCCTTCAATTTCTGTTTTTATATAACCATTTATATAATTTTCAACTAACTTAAATTGCATTCATACCTCTTTCTGCCAGTGTCAATATGCGCTGCCAATGTTGTCAATGGGGACGGAGTTTTTTGAC
>CANQMY010000045.1 GCA_947625075.1 uncultured Clostridia bacterium | reverse complement strand
AAAAATATTTTATAGGAAGAAGTGTTATAAGTGAAAGATAAAATATATTTTTGCATTGATTTAAAAACATTTTATGCGTCAGTGGAATGTGTAGAAAGACATTTAGATCCATTTAAAACCAATTTAGTTGTTGCCAATCCTGAAAGAGGGAAAGGAGCAATATGTTTAGCAGTATCTCCTAAAATGAAAATGTTAGGTGTAAAAAATAGATGTAGGTTATATGAAATTCCAAAGAATATACAATATATTACAGCAATTCCAAGAATGCAAAAATATATAGAATATTCAGCAAATATATATGAAACTTACTTAAAATACTTTTCAAAAGATGACATACATGTATATTCAATAGATGAAGTTTTCATAGATGCGTCTAGCTATTTTAAATTATATAAAATATCACCAATTGATTTAGTAAAAATAATTATAGAAGATATAAAAAATACTTTTGGAATAACGGCAACAGCAGGTATAGGAACAAATATGTATTTAGCAAAAATTGCTTTAGATATAACTGCAAAACATAATGCAAGTAATATAGGATATTTAAATGAGGAAAAATATAAAAAAGAATTAGGAAAACATGTACCACTTACTGACTTTTGGCAAATAGGAAAAGGCATATCAGAATCTTTAAGAAAAATGGGAATATATACTATGGAAGATATATCAAATACAGATCCAAGAAAATTATATAATAAATTTGGAGTAAATGCTAAATTTTTGATAGATCATTCCAAAGGAATAGAAACATGCACTATACAAGATATTAAAAATTATAAACCAAAATCAAATTCAATATCAACTAATCAAATACTATTCAAAGATTATGTGTATGAAGATGCTAAAATTGTAATGAAAGAAATGGTGGAAAATTTAAGCTTAGAGCTTGTTAATAAAAATTTAAAAGCAGAAAATATAAGCTTATATATAGGATATTCAAAAGATAATATACAAGCAAGTAAAGGAAGCAAAAAGCTAGAAATTGCAACAAATGTATACACCGACTTATTAAAAGAATATGAAAAATTATATGAAAAAATTGTAAGCAAATTAGAACCGATAAGAAGAATAGGTATATCGTTTGGCAGAATTTCAAGTGATAATTATGAACAATTAAATTTGTTTGTAAATCAAGAGAAAAAAGACAAAGAAAAAAATATAGAAAAAACTATAAATATTTTAAAATATAAATTTGGAAAGAATTTGATATTAAAAGGAATTAATTTAGAGGAAAATGCGACTGCTACTATAAGAAATACTTTAATAGGTGGTCATAATGCATATTAGAATGAATAAAAATATTATATAAAATTTTAAAGAAAGGAGAAATTCGTATAAATATTATATTATGTTTATACAAAGAAATTAATGGAAAATTTTGATAGAGCAAAACAATTTTTACCATTTGATGCTTTAGCTGGATTTAAAGAAGCTATAATGGAAAAGGAAAAAATCATAGTTGACAGAAAAGAATTATCAGAAGAAGCTCAAGAAGAACTATCAAGAAAGTTAAATTCGTTGGAATTAGGAGAAGAAATAAAGGTAGTACATTATAAAAATAAACAATATAAAATTGATAGGGGAGAATTAAAACAAATAAATAGAATTCAAAGATTTATAATAATAGGAAATGTTAAAATAGCTATTGATAATATTTTTAGAATATATGATTTATAATTTATTAGGTAAAATTATTATAAAAATTTATTTGACAATATAAGCATTTAAATGTATAATGTGAAAAAAATTGAAAGGATAAAAGAAAATGGAAAAAATATTAATATTTGGACACAAAAATCCAGATACAGACTCAATTTGTTCAAGTATAGTAATGGAAAAAATAGCTAAGCATTATGGAATAGATGCTGAAGCGGTTAGATTAGGAAATCTAAATAAAGAAACAGAATATATTTTAAATTATATAGAATTAGAAGCTCCAAGACAAATATCAGAAGTACAAGAAGGACAAAAAGTTATATTAGTAGATCATAATGAAAAAGAACAAAGTATAGATGGAAGAGAAAAATCAGAAATAATTGCAGTTATAGATCATCATAGAATAGCATCATTTGAAACACCTATGTCATTATATTATATGTGTAAACCTTATGGATGTACTGCAACAATTCTTTATGAAATTTTGAAAAAAGAAAATATAGAAATAGATAGAAATACAGCAGTACTATTATTAAGTGCAATAATATCAGATACACTTCTATTAAAATCACCAACATGTACAGAAAAAGATAAAGAAGTTTATTGTGAATTAGAAAAAATGCTAGAAATAAATGCTGAAGAATATGGATTAGAAATGTTAAAAGCAGGAACAGATTTAAGTGTATATTCAGCAGACGAAGTAATAAATTTAGATGCTAAAGAGTTTAATGAAAAAAATAAAAAAATAGTAATAGCACAAGTAAATACAGCAGATATAGAAGATGTATTTGTAAGAAGAGAAGAAATAGAATTTGCTATGGAAAAGCAAATTGCTGATAAAAAATTAGATTTATATGTATTTTTAATAACAGATATAATAAACACAAATTCAAAAGTAATTAGCTTAGGAGCAGAAAAAGAAATTATAGAAAAAGCATTTAATGTAAAACTTGATGAAAATGACTCTGCTATGCTAGAAGGTGTAGTTTCAAGAAAGAAACAAGTAGTACCAAAAATATTAGAAGTATTATAAAATGAATATTATTTAAATTTAATTATAAATGTATTTAAATAGAATGAAGTTCTATAAATGAAGTTAAGCTAAAAATATTATAGCTTACTTCATAATAGGGCTTTTATTTTTGTATAATATAAAAAATTTTTAAATAAGATTTAAAAATGTATTGACAAAAGAAAAATACGATTTTATAATATAACAAAATTTGGTAATACAAATTTTAATTCTTGATCAAGAAAAAACTAGAAAGGAGAAATATGCCTATGATTAATATTTTAAAACGAAGGATAAAAATTATTATGGCAATATTAGTAATTGCTATATGTGTAATAATATTAAGTAAGAATAAGCAAAGTTCTAATAAAATTGTTTCTATAAAAGAAAAAACATATAACTCTTCATTAGTAGAAATCAAAAATGGTAGTAAGATTTTTGAAAATACTGATAATTTACCTAATAAAATAGATATAAAAAAAGAAAACAATTCTAACGAAGTAGAACTTAATACAAAAGATACAATCGCACCTAATAATATAGAAAAAGTTAATACAAAAATTTTAGAAAATAATGCTATAATAAATTTTGAGCAACCTAAAGACAACGGAAATAATTATGAGTATATAATTGAAAATAATGAAGAAGAAGAAAAAATTAATTTTTATTCTGAATCTGGAATATATGGTTATAGTTATAAAATAAATAATAATATGGAAGATACTGCTGATAAAAAAGTAAATAAGCTAGATAATTCTCCGTTTATAATTCAAGATATAGATTGGAATAAAGACTATTATTTACATGTTAGAACTGTAGATAACAATGGTAATTTTTCTGAAAATAAAACTTGTAAAATAGATTTACCTTCAAATGGAATAAATATAGAATATGTTGACATTAATACAGGAATAACATTAGCATCTCCAGAAAAAATCTTGGGAATGATAAATGACAACTATGATGCAAAAAATATGATGAAAGAAGTATCAGAATATACTTTTATAAAAACAGATGGTATTTTAGAAGGTAAGCTAAAGAAGGAAAAAGAAAATATAAAGTATATGTATGCTAAAAATGCTGTATTAAATATAAAATATATTGATAAAATTACAGGAAAAGAAATACTAGAACAAAAAGAAATTAAAGGTTATGAAGGCGAAAATGTAAAAATAGACGAAATAAATTTAAAAGGATATATTTGTGAAAACAATGTAAAAAGTTTTAAGCTTAATTCTGGAGAAAATAATATATCTTTAATTTATGATAAAGTTGGAGAGTTAATAATTTCTTATATAAATGAAGAAAATAATGAAAAAATTTGTGAAGATGAAATAGTAAAATTAGTATATGGAAATAGTTATGAAACTAAAGCAAAAGATTTTGAAAATTATGAATTTGTTAAAAATACTGAAAATAAAAATGGTGTAATAGATAGCGATAAAATTTATATAGATTATTATTATAAGCCAAAGTTTTCAGTAGAAATTAAATATGTAGATATAGATACAGATAAAATAATTTATAAAGAAAAATTAACTACTCAAAAAGGAAAAAAATTAAAATTTAAACTTAAAGAAATCGAGGGATATAGCTTGATAAAAGATTCAAACAATGATGAAGAAAGTATTATTGACGAAATAATCAAAAGTTTAGGCAATGATTTAGAAAATAGTTATGACCCATTAGAAAAAGTAAAGAAAGATAATATCAAATCAGAATATGAAATAGTAATGGATTGTAATGATTCAGATTATATTATTTATTACAAAAAAATGTAAATAATTATTATTAAAAATTATTTAAATCATAAAAATATTGTTTTCTTAAATTAATCCAAATAATATAACAAATAAAAACAACATCATTCAAATAAAATTGTCTGATGTTGTTTTTTATAAATCAATGACTAATCTAAGATTTTATATAGAAGAGTAGATAGCTCATTTTCGTCAAATACAGATTTTTTACTGGCATCTAAAAGTTCATTTGTATCAACATTTTGTAGGTCAAGCATATATCCATTTTTTAAAGCTAATTGCCTTAAAAATTCCCTTGTAGTTCTTCCATTTCCTTCTCTAAAAGGGTGAAGAACATTAAGTTCTGCCCAGTAATATGCAAGTCTTTTAGATAAATTTTCTTTATCTAAACCATTTAAATAATTTTCCTGTTTTAATTCATTTAATAATTTTATTAGTTCAGGTTCAATATATTCAAATTCTGCAAATCTAAAATTATCTTTAGCTATATTTTCACATCTGAATTTTCCGGCAAAAGGATAAATGTCTTCAAATAAAAATTTATGTATATCTGTGAAATGTTTTACATCAAAAATTCCAGTAATACCTTTCTGATGTAAAGCAAGTAGCTTTAAAGAAACGATTTTTTTTTCATATTCAGAAAGAATTACTGGATCTTTTATATCAAGTTTATTTATTAATATGTTTGTATCTTTATAACAATATATAGAATTTCTAGCTTCGTACATATAAAAATCTCCTTCTTATTTTGAATAAATTGAATTAACAAAAAAACTAGAAATTCAATTTTTGAAATGAAGATATTGCATCAGCTTTAAAGTTTGAGATAGCATCTTCCATTGAGATTTTATTATTAGCAAAATCATTTAACATAGAAATATCTTTGTCTGATAAAAATTGATTTTCCATTTCCATTGATGTTTTTATATTATTTATAATTATTTTATTATTAATATTTTTTATATCCATAATATAAAAATCCTTTCTAGTAGTTAATAATAACCACTACACTTCTATTATACCATAAAATTAAAGAAAAATCAAATAAATATTACTTGATTTTTTTATTAAGAAATATGATAATATTAATTATAAATGAACAAAATAATAAAAATTTAGGATAACATTTTAAGAAAGGAATATATAGATAAAATATGAAAAAAAAGAAAGTAATTATATTAGGAACTATAATAATTATTATTTTATTTATTATTGGAATATTAGTATTTATAGATATAGAAAAAGAGAAAAAAGAAGACGAAGTAGCACTTACACTTAAGGAAGATTTAACAGTTCAATTTGGAGCAAAAGTAAAGGTATCTGATTTTATAGAAAATCTACAAGGAACTTTAATAGAGGATAATATAATAGATACAGGTGAGATTGGATATAAAAAAGTAGAGTTTAAATATAAAAGCATTAGGAATAAAAATAAAACTAAATCGTTTGAAATAAATATAATAGATACTACCAAACCTATGATTTATATGGGTGAAAGTATTACAGTAAAGTTAGGATATAATGAAAATATAATAGATCTTATATTTAGTGGAGATAACGCAGATTCTACACCTGAGAGAAAAATAATAGGAGATTATGATTTGAATAAAGTAGGAAAGTATAACTTAACGTATAGTATAAAAGATAGTAGTGGAAATGAGGAAACTAAAAATTTTGTATTAAATGTTGTAAATAATTCAAATAGTGGAAATACAAATACTCCATCAGTAAGCAATAAAGTATTATTTGGCA
This sequence comes from uncultured Clostridia bacterium, assembly GCA_947625075.1. Taxonomy (GTDB): domain Bacteria; phylum Bacillota; class Clostridia; order TANB77; family CAG-508; genus CAG-793. Next base: position 1,610 of record CANQMY010000045.1, on the reverse strand, counting down.
GTGTTGTGGAAAATTATAAAAAAGAAAATACTAAAATTGGAATAGATGTATCACAGTGGCAAGGAGATATTAATTGGGAGAGGGTAAAACAAGCTGGAGCAGAATTTGTTATAATTAGATTAGGATATCAAAAAGGTTATGATAAAGAAAATGCTCTTGATCCATATTTTATAAAAAATATAGAAGGAGCAAAAAAAGTAGGTTTAGATGTAGGAATATATTTCTATTCTTATGCAAAAACGAAAAAAGAAGCAGAAGAGCAAGCTAATTTTGTGATTGAAAATTTAAAGGATTATAATATAGAACTTCCAATTGCATTTGATTGGGAGAGTTGGACAAGCTTTGTAAAATGCAATATGAGTTTTTATGATATTAACCAAATAGCTAAAACATTTGAGAAAGTATTAAATGATAAAGGATATAAAGCATCATTATATGGTAGTAAAAATTATCTTCAAAGAATTTGGTATGTAGATGATTTTGAAAATATATGGCTTGCACATTATACTAATACAACAGATTATGACAAAAACTATTATTTATGGCAAATGTGCAATACAGGAAAAATAGATGGAATAAATGGAGATGTTGATATAGATATACTTTATATGAATTAAAGTTATATTTAAATTATTTAATTGTTGCTAAACGTTAAATAATCAAATAGCGATACAAAGGAGTTTATCATTAAGAAAACAAACAGTACCTTTTACTAAATAAGATACTGTTTGTTTTTTTAGTTTAATAATCCTTTAAAATTACTATTTTTTAGCTTTCTATCATCAAATTATGTTAAAGATTATAATATTTTATCTAGTTTGTTCATCATCTTGTGTTAAATCTTCTTTTTCAGATGGATTTAGCTTAGGTTCAATATTATCAGAATTAGTTACTAACAATTCTTCTCTAAATTTATTTTCTTTGCTTGTTCTATCAGTTTCAGGATATTCATCTGCTATATCTCTTAATCTTATTTTTTCTGCAAAAATTTGTTTATTTTTTATCATTAATGGAGCTGCATCTTTAATAAATTCTTTATATGCCCATTTATTTGCTTTTTTTGAACTAGTAGTAAATGGCACTCCTATTCTTTTTAATTTTAGCAACCCTAACAGACCTATCCTATAAGATTGAACTACTCTTTCTTCTCCAGTATAATATGTGAAGTTTTCATTTAATACATATACATTCATTTTATATACCTCCTATAATAAAATAACAACACATTCCACTTCAGAATGGTATTAGTCTGTTCCATTAGTTTGAATAGATACGTTATTGGTGCAGGTAGTGGGAATCGAACCCACACGCCATTTCTGACAATGGTTTTTGAGACCATCCTGTCTACCAGTTCCAGCATACCTACATATTTTGCCATATCGCATCATGAATATGATAATGCTACACACTTTTATATAGTAGCATATAAAAATAAAAAAGTCAAAGGAAGTTTTAATAATTTTCTAAATTCATTGACAAAATAGTAGAAAAAATGTTAATATAATAATGTTAGACAAATCTAACTTTTGAAAAATATTAATTAAGGTTTATAGATTATACCAAAAAATCTAAATATTTTTTTAAGGAAACAAAATGGAATTATTAAATAT
>CANQMY010000044.1 GCA_947625075.1 uncultured Clostridia bacterium | reverse complement strand
AGGTCCAGCAACTGTAAACATTTTTGCTCCAACTCCCATAACATAACCTTCAGATTTATATTCCATTGCAGGTGATACTATAGAATTAGCAAAACCTGTTATAGGAATAAGCGAACCAGCGCCTGCGAATTTACCTATTCTATTAAAAACATTAATAGCACTTAAAAATACAGCTAAAGCTATTAAACATATAGATACAATTGTTGATGAACTGGTTTGATCTAAACCTTTAGATTTACAAAAGAAAAATATTAATTGCCCTATAGAACATATTAATCCTCCAACCCAAAAAGCATTAAAACAGTTTTTTAAAATAGGGGAATTTGGTGCTTTCTTTTTTACATATTTATCATATTCTTTTGGCGAATCTGTTGGATTCATAAGTTATTACCATCCTTTCTAAAAAATAATTAATAATTAAAAAATATAAATAAAATTTAACTATTGTTTTTGTTCAACCATAAAAGTTATATCTAAATCAACATAGTATTCAGTAATTTTATTTACAGTAATTTTTGCACGTTGCTCAAGTATTTTAACTGAAGTTACAAAATTAATAGTTTTAGCAACTTCTTCAACAGTTTGAACTATTGCATCCTTCCAAGAAACAGTTGATTTCCCAGTAACTTGTATATGTTTTTCAATTCCCATAAAGTCAAAACCTCCTAAATAAATTTATAGTTAATATTTCCAACTTTACAAAAAATATACAAAAATAATTATAAAATATATTTACAAACAAATGTTTATATGATAGAATGTGAATTGAATTATATGTATTAATTTATTCAATAATAATAAAAATATGGAAGGAGAGTATGATTAAAATCATACAAAAAAATAATGATTAACCATTTAAAAGGAATAATAGAAACAAAAAAAGATGATTATATAGTAATTGATGTTAATGGAATAGGATATAAAATTTCAATGCCGGATACTACTATTCAAAAATTAAAACTAAATGAGAATGTAAAAATTTATACATATTTAAGAGTTTCAGAAGATGATATAAATTTATATGGTTTTTTAAGTTCAGAAGAACTTGCAATGTTTGAACTTTTAATTAGTGTAGGAGGAATAGGATCTAAATCTGCATTAAAAATATTATCTAATATTATGCCTTCTAAATTTGCTTTGGCAGTTATTTCAAATGATATAAATAGTTTAAAAAATTTACCCGGCATAGGAACAAAAACTGCACAAAGGATTATTTTGGAATTAAAAGATAAAATTAAAACAAATGAATCAGTTGAAGAAGCAGAAAAAGAAAAAGCATTTTGTATAGATGGAAATGCAAAGGATGCGTTAGATGCACTTCAGGTTTTAGGATATGCAAGAAAAGACATAGAGGAAGTTTTCAAGAAATCAGATATAAGTACGCTTTCAGTAGAAGATATAATTAAATTAGGTCTTAAAAATTTATCATAAATTAAAAAAGAGGAAATAAAAAATGGATTTAAATACACCTTTAGCATATAGAATGATGCCAAAAACATTGGACGAATATGTAGGTCAAGAACATATATTAGGAGAAAATAAAATATTATATAGAACAATTAAAGCAGATAGGTTATCAAGTATAATTTTATGGGGACCACCTGGATGTGGAAAAACATCTCTTGCAAAAGTAATTAGTAATACAACAAAATATAAGTTTATAAAATTAAATGCAGTTACTTCTGGAGTAGTAGATATAAAAGATGCGATTTCAAATGCAGAAAATACTTTATTAAATCCTAGTGGAAAGTGTATTTTGTTCATAGATGAAATTCACCGTTTTAATAAATTACAACAAGATGCACTTTTACCTTATGTAGAGAATGGAACAGTAATATTAATTGGAGCTACAACAGAAAATCCATATTTTGAAGTTAATAAAGCTTTAATTTCTAGAAGTATGGTATTTAGACTTAACCCTTTAACAGAAGAAAACATTTATACAATACTAAAAAAATCATTAGATAGCGAAGATGGACTTAAAAGTTATTCTATAAAAATAGAGGATGAAATCTTAAGGAAATTTGCAATTTCTTCAAATGGTGATGTGAGAACAGCATTAAATAATTTAGAGGTGGCCGTACTTACAACTCCACCAGATAAAGATGGTTATATAAATATTACGAATGAAGTAGCTAAAGAATGTGTACAAACTAGAAAAGCAGTATTTGATAAAGATGGAGATTCACATTATGATAATATAAGTGCATTTATAAAATCAATGAGAGGTTCAGACCCTGATGCAACTGTATTTTATTTAGCAAGAGCATTAAATGCAGGAGAGGATCCGATGTTTTTAGCAAGAAGAATAGTTATTTCTGCATCAGAAGATGTTGGTCTTGCTAATCCTAATGCTTTAGTTGTTGCAAATGCAGCGATGCAAGCAGTTAATTCTGTGGGAATGCCTGAGGCAAGGATTATATTATCTGAAGCGGCAATATATAATGCGAATTCATTAAAATCTAATGCTTCATATTTGGCAATAAATAAGGCATTAGATGATGTACAAAATAAGGATACTGGAACAATACCAATGCATATTAGAAATGCTCCAGCACAGCGGAATGCTTAAAGAAGGTTATTCTGTTGGATATAAATATCCTCATGATTATCCAAAACATTGGGTTGAACAACAATATCTACCAGATAAAATGGTTGGAACAAAATATTTTATAAAAGATGAAAATATACCAGATTAACAAAGTATGGTTAAATAAAAAAGAATAGTTAACTCTGCTGGAGTTAACTATTCTAAAATTTTAAATATTAATTCAATATATTTCTTAAAAAACAGATTTATTATTGTTCATTTTCTGATTTAGATTTTTTAGCTTTTTTTTCTTCTTTTAACATGTCTGCAGTTACACCTAATCCAGAAAGAGCACTAGTTGCTTCAAAAGGTATAAATACTTTATTTGCATCTCCATTAGCAACATCCTTTAATGTTTCTAAAGATTTTAGTTGTACTAAAGTTTGGTTTGGATTTGCTTTCATCATAGCACTGTATACTAATTTAACTTCTTCAGCTTTTGCTTCTGCAACTCTTCTTATAGCATCTGCATCACCGGCAGCTCTTCTTATTTTTGATTCTCTATCGGCATCTGCTTGAAGGATAGCAGCTTCTTTTTCTCCTTGAGCTTTAAGTACAGCAGCTTGTCTTTCACCTTCTGCTTGTAAAATAGCAGCTCTCTTATTTCTTTCTGCATTCATCTGTTTTTCCATTGCATCTCTAATATCTGGAGGAGGAGTAATATCTTGTATTTCAACTCTATCTATAGTACATCCCCATTTATTTGCTGCTTCGTCAAGAATTGCTCTTAATTTATCATTTATTAAATCTCTTGAACTAAATGTAGAATCTAAATCCATTTTACCAACTAAATCTCTAATTGATGTAACAGATATGTATTCAATTGCCTTCTTTAAACTTTGAATTTCATATACAGCTTTAGTTGGATCAATTATTTTATAAAATACAACAGTATTAATTGTAATAGTAACATTATCCTTAGTAATAACTTCTTGAGGAGCAATGTCTAGAGTTTGTTGTTTTAAACTTACAATGCTACGAATATGATCTACAAAAGGAATAATTATTGTAAGACCCGCATCAGCAACTTTGTGAAACTTACCAAGTCTTTCAATTATATAAACTTCAGATTGTCTTACTATTTTAATACTTAAAAATATACAAATTATTAATAAAATGGCTAGTATAATTAAAAACCACATATAAACCTCCTAAAAACTAAACTATAATTATTATATCATGTATTTAGCAAAAAATAAAGAGTTTTTACAATTTTAAACAAAATTTATTGAACATATTAAAAATTATTTATATAATATTTAAAGTTTAATTAAATATAAAAAGAAAGTGAGAAAAAATGAAAACAAACAATAAAAAAATAATATTAAGAGCAATTTTTGCAATACTATTAGTATCTACATTAGTATTAATTTTTCTTTTTTCAAATCAAAATGGAGAAGATTCAAGCAATGTTAGTAAAGGATTTATTTATAATATTTTAAAATTTTTTATAAGAAATGATGAAATGGAATCAGTTGTTATTTTTCTTGAACCAATAGTTAGAAAATTAGCTCATTTTTCAATTTATGCTATGGTTGGAATATGGTCGATTTGCTTAGTAAATACATTTGAAATAAAAGAAAAAAATAAAATTTTTATAACAGAAATTTTTGGATTTCTTTATGCTTGTAGTGACGAAATTCATCAAAGTTTTATAGGAGAAAGATCAGCTTCAATATTAGATGTATTACTTGATAGTTTTGGAGTTTTATTTGGAATATTTATAATTATTTTTATAAAAAGAATAATATTAAAAAAACGCAAAAAATAGAAGAAAAAAAGAGAATATTACAAAAATATTACAACAATATTAAATTATAAAAACAATAGCTCTTTATTATTGATTTAAATAGTAAATAGATATAAAATAAAATAGATATATAATTAATTATAGGAGGATTGGAATATGGCAACATTGAATCCATTGGAAAAGAAAGCAAGAACATCTTTTATAAAAGGATTAGTAATTGCAGGACTTATAGGAGTTATAATAATAGTAATTTTAGCAGTTTTAATTTTTAAAATGAATGAGAAAGATAAAGCAAGAATTGCAGCTCAAAAATCAGTTTTAATTATAAATCAAGATATAAAATCTGGAGAAGAAATAACAATGGATTTTGTATCAACACAACTTGCAAATGCAGAAGTTGCATCTACTGGAGCATTATCAATGGGGGATTTTAATCAATTATCTACATTAACAGATGAAGCAGGAAATTTGTTACCTGTTAAAGTTATTGCTAAAATTGATATACCTGCAAAAACTATTATAACAGCTGATATGATTTCTGTAGAAAATGAAATAGTAACAGATGATGTTAGAGAGCAAGAATATAATATGATTGTATTACCATCTGCACTAGAAAGTGGAGATACAATTGATATAAGATTAAGCTTACCAAGTGGAGAAGACTATATAGTTATTTCAAAGAAAAAAGTAACTTTAGCTGATTTAGGAGGTACATTCTCAGCACAAACTATATTAATGAATGTTAATGAAGGAGAAATACTTACAATGAGTGCAGCAATTGTTGATGCTTATCAGATTAGTGGAAGCAAACTTTATGCTACAAAATATGTAGACCCAGGGTTCCAAGGAGCATCTACTCAAACTTATGTACCATCAACTGCAACAGTTAATTTAATAAATATAGATCCAAATATAGTTACTACTGCTAGAAATGCGTTAATTAGTAGATATAATAATTCATATAGTCAATATAGATCAGGTGTAGATAATGCATTAAATGGAATTGATGAAACAACAAGACAGTCTGGAATTGAATCTGGAAGAAGCTCAGAAATAGCAACACAACAATCTGAGAGACAAACATATTTAGAGCAAATGTATGGAATGTAATAATTAATACCTAAGCATAAGAAAGGATTGATTAAAATTGGAACAAATAGGATTTATTGGTGCTTATGATAAAAAAGATTTGCTTATCAATATTGCAAAAGTTCTAAGTAATTTTAATAAAAAAGTACTTGTAGTTGATGCAACTATGATACAAAGATTAAGATATGTTGTTCCAAGAACTAATAATGGAGCAAACAATACCTTTATAAGTGATTATTTAGGAGTAGATGTTGCATTAGGATTTATGAATCTTAATGGTATAGCACAATATTTAGGTCAAAATTTAAATTATGATTATTTATTAATAGATACAGATAATATTCAAACTTTAAATTCATTTATGTTACCTGCTCTACAAAAGAATTTTTTTTTAACTTCTTATGATGAATATGAACTATTTAAAGGACTAGAAATATTTAAATTTCTACAAAGACCTATAGAAATGTATAAAGTTATATATTCAGCTAATATTACTAATAAAGAAGATGCATACTTAGATTATTTAATTAAAGATACTAATGTTACTTGGAAAAAAGAAAGAATAATATTTGCTGATACAATTAATGATAGAAAAGCAATATTAGAAAATCAAATTACTAAAGAAATAACATTTAGAAAATTTACTTCAACATATAGAGATAGTTTGGAATTTATAGTATCATTAATAGCAGGAGATAATATTGCTCAAAGTGATATAAAAAGAATAATTAAAAGTATGTAGAAAGGATGGAAAAATGTCAATTATAACTTTCATAAATAAAGACATGAAAGAAAGTGGCCAGACACTTTCTGTTGCAGCAATTGCAACTCTTATGGCAATAGAACATAATTATAAAATTTTACTATTTTCTACAGACTTTAATGATAAAACACTAGAAGAATGTTTCTTTAATCCAAATCAAAATGGTGGAATAAAAAATTTATTTACAAAATCGTTGAATGCAGATATTTCAAATGGATTAGAAGGATTAGTTAGAATGTTTGCAAGCAATAGAGCAGATAAAGAAACTATTAGAAGTTATACAAAACCTATTTTAAAAGATAGATTAGATTTACTTCAACCACCAAAAACAAAAGATTTCAAAGAATATATGAATGTTTCTGTATATTTTTCACAAATAGTTGATGTAGCTAATTCAGCTTATGATATTGTTTTAGTAGATTTATGTAATAAAATACCTTTAGCTAATCAAAAAAAGGTTATGGATTTATCAACATTAGTTTTACTAGGATTAAATCAAAACCAAAAATCTATGCAGAATTTTGCTGATTTGAAAGCACAAGATGAGTTTTATAGAAGAAAAAATGTGATGATTACAATTGGAAAATATAACATGAATTCTAAATATACAGCAAAAAATATTGGAAGATATTTAAAAGAAAAAAATGTTCCAGTAGTAGTACCATATAATATATTGTTTTCAGATAATTGTTCTGATGGAAAGATTATAGATTATTTCCTAGCAATTCAAAGTATGAACAATACAGGGGTTGGCAAAAATGAATATTTTATAAGTGAAGTAAGAAAAACGGTAGAAAAGATAGATTATTTAAGACAAGCTCAAGAGTTTGGGTTAAATAACTAATTAGAAAGGAGAGCCTTAGCAATGTTTTTTAATATTATACTTATTGTTGCAATAATATCTTTAGCTATTGTAATAATTAGAAATAATTTAAAAAAGAAACAAAATGCTGAAGTAGAAGAACAAGTCGTTGTTGATGATAAAACTTATACTTTAGACATGATGATGCAATTCGTAAAGAAAAGACTAGATGAAATTACAAAAGTTAACCTTTACGACTTAGGTCTTTCAGAAGAAGAAATAAAGAGAAGAAAAAATAAAAAATACGAATTGAAAAAAGCTTTAAAAGGATGTACATATGGTGATGTTAATGACAAAAAATATGTAAAAGAGCTTATATTTGATTTATTAATAAAAGAATATGGAGTTGATGAATCAAATGTATCAAAGGCAATTCCTTTTGATGTTCCATCCCTTTTAACTCCACAAGATAAATTTGATATTATTATATATATGTATCAAAAAGATTTCGGTTATGAAGCATTAACTCAAATGATAAAAAAGTATAATCTTGCGGAACTAAAATATACATCAGGAGATGCAAAACCTTCTTATGTAATTACACCTGAGGAAATAAATGACATTTATGAAAAAGAAAACTTTAATCTATCATTTGATGATAAATTAATGGTAGTAGTACAGAGAATATATCAAAGATATAAAGGATATAGTTCAATAGATGAAGTAAGAGATATGAACATAGATGGTGTATCTGGTGGTGTATCAGGACTTCCAGAGAGCTTCTTAAGTCAAGTTGCACAAACAGATAGTAGTTATTTAAA
>CANQMY010000043.1 GCA_947625075.1 uncultured Clostridia bacterium | reverse complement strand
ACTATAACTTGAAATTGTAATTACTTGTGATAAATTATCTAAATCAACTGGATCTCCATCTGTAGCAACTTGAATTGAAGATAATGTTACTGTTGTTTGTGTGCCAACTTGTACTCCTTCTTTTACTTTTAAATAAAATGTTATTATATTTCCAATTTCATTTGTTTTTTCTTGATCAATAGTACTTATAAAATAAGTATTTTCAAGCACTGTTTTTGTCCAACCTTCTCCAGCTACAACGTTGCTTACTGTAAAAATATTATCATCAAAAACCAATTCCATACTTATTGTAGAAATTCCTTCATTTAAAGCAGTTGAAGAAAAATCTATAACAACTTCATCTCCTACTTTAGGATTATCTGGTCTAAAGTTAGCTAAAAAAGATCCTATACTTTCTGCTGCAAATACAATATGACCCATTATTGCTACAAATAACATTATTATAATAATTAAAATAACTGATATTTTTCTTTTCATTTTTACCACCTTAATTAGTTTTTATTTTCTCATATTATAATATTTTTTTCAAGCACTTTTTTATTACATTTTTTTTACATATATAACAAATTTCTATTAAAAATAAACTATAACACTATATTTTCCATTTTTTTGAAGTATTATTTCATTAACTTTCTCTCCATTTAATAACATTTTTTTTATTTTTCTCTTTTTATATTTAATGTTATACTCCGAATTAAAATATTTAAAATTAACATCAAATTCTTCCCAGCTTTCTGGAACTTGTGGTTCAATTTTCATTATTCCTTTACTAATTTTTATTCCTAAAATATATTCTATTTGAGTTTTATACAACCATGAACTTGACCCTGTATACCATGTCCAACCACCTCTGCCGGATAAAACTCCTTCTGAACAAATATCCGCTTCAACAACATATGGTTCAACTTTATATTTATCTGCATTTTCTAAAGTAAGAGAATGTTCAATAGGATTTATTTTTTTATAAATATTAAATGCCTTTTCATTAAATCCCATTATAGCTTCTGCAATTATTAACCAAATCGCAGCATGCGTATATTGACCACCATTTTCTCTTAATCCTTTTGCATAAGATGAAATATATCCTAAATTTCTTTTTTCTAATGCTGGTGTTAATAATCTTACCAAATTATTTTCATTATCTATTAAATAATTTTCTGCACTTTCTAAACATATATATTTTTTATCATTATCAGCACAATTAGAAATAATCGCCCAACTTTGAGAAATACTATCAATCTTACATTCTTCTTCTTTAATTGATCCTACTTCTTTTCCTTCATCATCAATAGCTCTTTTATACCATCTTCCATCCCATGCTATATCATTAAGGGATTTTTTTAAATTTTGAATATTCTTATAAAATTTTTCTTTTATTTCCTCATAATTAATAATATTTATATCTTGAATATATTGAGCATTGGCATCCTTTCTTTCATGATTATCATTTATACTAATTGCCATATCTTTACTTATAATTTGCTGTTTTGCAAATTTTGATTCATACTCTACTAATGGTAAAAATTTATTCAAAATATCATATAAGAAAAATCCAAGCCATACACTTTCACCTATTTCTCTTTTTCCCACTAAATTCATACCATCATTCCAATCTCCAGATTTAATAAGTGGCAGTCCATTTTTTCCAAATCTAGAAGCATGCTCTATTGCTTTAATGCAATGCTCAAATACTGTTCCTTTATCTTCATATTCATCATATATATTAACTCTATCTTCCTCATATTCTTTTAACTGTTCTGCTTTTAAATATTTTTCTTCATAGTTTAATATACTATAATCACCTGTAAAATTAATATATTCTATTACAGCATAAGGAAGCCACAATAAATCATCTGAAAATCTTGTTCTAATTCCAAGTTTTGAATCTTCATGCCACCAATGCTCTACATCACCCTCAAAAAATTGATGCATACAACATAATAGAATTTGATCTTTTAAATAACTAATATCAACATATTTCATTCCAAGTCCATCTTGAAGCTGATCCCTAAAACCATACCCTCCGACTTGCCTGATAAAATGCACTCTTAGATAAAATTCTAGAAGCTAAAGTTTGATATACAAGCCAATTATTTTGCAAAAAATCAAATGATTTTAAAGGTGTATTTGATTTGATTTTTCCAGTTTTATCTTTCCAATATTTTTTAACATTTTCAAATTCTTCTTTATACTTAGCTATATATTTAGTTGCTTTATCTAAACATTCTTCTTCAATTTCTTCACATCCAACAATAAATATAACTTCCTTTTCTTCATCTTTATCTAAATTAATTTCTAACTCATTTAATTCATTAATTTTTTCATTACTAGTAACATAAACATAACTAGAGGACGTTTTTATATTTTTATATAAATTCATATTCAAGCTTTCTTTATATAATTTAACAACAAACCTTTTATTCTCTTCATCTTCTCCAATTTGCAAATCTAATTCATATTTTAATTTTAAAGAAATTCTATGATTTAAATTATTCTTTAGTTTGAATATACTTATTTTTAAACTATCATTTATAGGAATATATTGCGTACACTCTTGATAAATTTCATTATTTAAAAAATATTTAACATATCCTAATCCAAAACAAGTTATATAATTTCCTTCATTTTGCTCACTATTTAATGTTAAATTCCAACTTTTTTCTATTTTCTTATTCTTTTTTGCAGTATAGTTACTTTGACTATTTATATAATTATAAAGACTAAAGATAAATCTTTCGTGCTCTTTATCCATATAGCTATCATTTGAAAAGCAAGTAATTCTATTTGTTCTACTATTTTTATACCAAATAAATCCTCCGAAGAGAATCTGTAACAACTGATCCAAAGTTTTCATTTGCTAAAACATTTGACCATGCTAGCGGTAACTTTTTGTCACTATTTTGAATAATCCAATATTCTGACCCATCATCTTTAAAACCTCCATAACCGTTAAATAATTTTAGGTCTTTAATCTTAACTATATTTTCTATAAAGTTTTTATCCTGAACATCCTCAAAATTATTTTTAACACTAGTATTATTTGATATTAGATTACTTATAAAATTATTATAAATTTCTGTACTTATACTATCATCTAATTCTTCCATTTGCTTTTTTAAAGATCCATTGTGTGCATCAATAATTAAGTTTGCCCTTAATTCTAATATTCTTTTTTCTTCTCTTGATAAATTACTTAATACAAATATCCCTTCTCTTTTATTTAAATATCTTGCAAAATTACTATTCTTTATATTATCCTCAATATCTGATTTACTTATTATAACAACTTCTGTTTTAATATTCTTACTGATAAAAAATTCGTAAGCTTTTAACACTTCTTCCGCCACATAATAATCATTAAAATCTTTAATACTTACTACAATAATTGGATAATCCCCAGATATTCCATATTTCCATATTTTTTCATTTGAAATATCTAATTGTAATATCTTTTCATTTGATATATCTAAATCTTTATTTTCGCAAATCAACTCAGGTATTAATAAAAACTTTAGCATTTTTTGATAGTTCTTTATATCATTACCTTTAAGCCCCATATATTTTATTTCCGCTTCTGTTTGTACTCTAGATAGCTCAAAAATTCTATCTAAGTTTTGTATATTTTTATATTCTTCAAGATTTTTTATTGCTATATCTTTATTATAATCTGCCGAAGATATTAAATATAATTTTTTTGTTTCATTAGGTTTTATACTAATTATCCTTCTTAAAGCTATTATTGGATTAATAACATTACCAGCTTTACTATTAAATGGATATGATTTTATTACTCCATCAGGAATTTTAAAATTTTTTCTATTAACAAATTTTTCTTTATCAATTTCAAATTCTAAATTTCCTTCTTCTGAAAATAAAGTCGTAATAAAATAAGGGATTTTCTCATTTTCCATTCTTTTATTTCTACTTACAATTACAAAATCATCTAAATTTTCAAAATTTAAAAACATATTTTCAAATGCTGGATGTGCATTAAATTGTTTTTTATTTTCTAAAATCGGTTTTGCAAAACTTGTAATTTCAAGATTAAGCTCATTTAAACCTTTATTTAGTATTTTAATTTCTTTTACTTCTACTGCTAAGTCTGGTGCAATACTACTTTCTATCATAGCTCTTATGTTTCCATTATCTATCATAAACTCACTAGATGACAATGTAAAATTTGTTTCTTTTTTTGTATTAACTAAACTAAGAACTTTTTTGGAATCAATATCTTTTATATAAATATTATTTTCATCTGTTAGTGTAACATCATCAAATTGGTTATACTCAAATCCATTTTGATATGTTACTGAAGTATATTTATTGGTTGAAACAACATTTACTCCAGTATTTCTAAAATAATATTCATCATAAGATTTATATTTTATTTTTTGAGTTTTTTCCTTCTTTTCCTTTGTAATAATTAAATTATTTGGCATTGTTTCTTGAAGAAGAACTTTTATACCCTGCATTTCAGGATTTTTCATAAATCTCTTTTGAAAAATATTATTCATAAGCTGATTATTAATTGCAGCTAATATCATTCCTTGATGATGTGCCATATATGTTTTTATTATTTCCTTAGAATTAGTATAATCTATTGCATCATAAAAACCATATTTTCCAATTGCTCCTTCTTTTTCTAATCTTTTAAAATTATAAATTGCATCTTTAGGACATTCCGTTAATGCAAGTGCTGTTGAATATGGACTTACTACAATATCATAAGAAAGACCTCTTTTAAGTCCTAACCAAGGGATGCCAAAAGTTTTATACTGATAATTTCCATTAAAATCTTTTAAATTAAAAGAACTTTCAGATATTCCCCAAGGAACTCCTAGTTTTAATGCATACTCTTTTTGACTCAAAATCAATAATTTGCAAGATTCATCAATAAGTGTAGCATCATAGGTTGGAATTATTAAATTAGGCATTAAATATTCAAATGCAGTTCCTCCCCATGAGATCAGTCCAATATGTCCTTTTAAGGATGTAAGAGTTCTACCAAGTAAATTCCAACTTTTACTAGGAATATCTTTTTTTGCGATAGCAATTAATGTTGTTTGTCTTGATTCGGACGCCAGTAGATCATAATATGAATCATATAATTTATTTTCTTCTACATTGAACCCTATTGAAAATAATCCTGTTTTTTCATCATATAAAAAACTAAAGTCTGTATTATTAATTAATTTATCCACTTTTAAAATTAAATCTTCTATTCTTTTTATAAATTCATTTTTATTTACTTTATCTGTACTAAGCAGTTTTTTATTCTCTTCATTTTGTTCAATCAAAAACTGTTTCAAAGTATATAAATATCCTACATAGTTTCCACTATCAACAGAAGATACCATCAAAGGAGAAAGAGGAATTAACTTTTCTGTATCGTACCAGTTATATAAATGTCCATTCCACTTAGGAAGTCCCTCAATAGTTTTTATTAAATTTTCTAAAAGTTCTATTACATATTCTTTTGTTTCATATTTTAAATCATAACTTGCTATAATTGATAAAATTTGAAGTCCAATATTAGTTGATGAAGTTCTTTTACTACTTGGATTTCTTCTATTTTCTTGATAATTATCATTTATTAAATAATTAGTCATGTTATCTTTAAAATAATTCCAAGTTTTTCTTCCTATACTTAATAAATATTTTTCATTTTGTTTTGTTATTTTATATGTTTCTCTATCTTCCTTTTTTCCCATTAAATACATTATTAAAGGAGAAAATATCCATAAGAAAGAAATAGGATAATTCAAAAATAACATACCCATAATAACAGAAAATATCATGGATATATAGCAATCTTTCAAACTTGTATTTTTTGTGCTTTCCGCTTCTTTTGCAGTAGTCCATTCAAGTAAATTTAAATGAGATACTTTTAATCTATATATTGCTTTTGTAACAGCATTAAATTCAAGATTTGCTGTATCTGGAAGTAAAATTATATCCAAAAAATATTTATATACTATTTTTTGTACTTCTGAAAATGTAGGAGTAAACATTTTAGTATGACTTTCTCCTGATTTTTTATTTATAAATAAATCCAATAATCCTATAATTGCTTGCGTGCCAAGTAATAAAAAAGTGATTAATATATTAAATATATTTCCCGTAAGCATACCAATAAAAAGGCAAAAGAATATAAATACTTCACTTAAATTTCTAACTAAATTATCTAAAATTTTATACTTTGACAAAAAATTTAATGTAGAGTTTAACCAACCTAATATTTGAATATCTCCTCTTATCCATCTATGTTTTCTAATTTTATATGAATTGTAATTAGATGGATACCCGTCCATTAAATATATATCATTTGCTAAACCACATCTCAAAAAATTTCCTTCAAGAAGATCGTGACTCAGTACTTTATTTTCCGGAATAGAATCTCGTAATACTTCATTAAAAATATCTAAATCATATATTCCTTTTCCTGTATATATTCCTTCACCAAAAGTGTCTTGATAAACATCATAAATCGCTGTTGAATAAAAATCTGTTCCAGCATTTCCTGCAAATAATCTAGTAAATAATGTTTCTCTTCCACTATCTATTTCTAAATTAACTCTTGGTTGAATTACAGCATGACCTTTTATTACAATATTTTTAATCTTATCTACTTCAGGTTTATTTAATATATGACTCATTGCTCCAACTAATTTAAATACACTATCCATTACTAAATTTGTATCTGAATCAATTGTAATTATATATTTTATCTTTGGGATATTTTTTAAATTACAATTATTTACTTCAAACTTTGATTTTCCAGTTAAAAGAAATTCGTTAAATTGGTTAAGCATTCCTCTTTTTCTTTCCCATCCCATATAACATCTTTCACTTTTTGACCATTCACGTTTTCTATAAGTAAAAAAGAATATTTCTCCATATTTATCATTTAATATCTTTGATTGTTTTAATCCTTCTTGAATAATAATTTTATCATTTTTTTCTTTTTCTTTATTACTGGTTGTACAGTCTCCTAACAAAGTAAAATATAAATTTTTAGATTTATTCGCTAAAAAATAAACCTCCATTTTTCTAAAAATATCTTTTACATCTGTAGCATTTTTTAAATACATTGGTATAACACACATTGTACAAGATTCTTCTGGAATTTGATTTTGCAAATCAATCTTAGGAATTTGTCTTCTTTTTACAATCTTTCCTAAAATATATTGTAAAATTTTTGTTACACTATTTTGTATAGGTATAAATAATAAAATTGATAAAAATCTTGTTGGCCATAATAAAAGTATTGTAAATAAAATTGTAAAAAAATAAATTAAAAATACATATATTTTTGCTTTATCATTACTCGATAACGATTTATATTTTTTATTTAATAAAATACTTAAAAGCTTATCTCTTCCATCATCAATTAAATAATAACCAACATGTGACTTCTTTTTAATTTTTAAATTATCATTATCACCATTATTTATTATGTTATTAATCTTCTTTTCATTTTCTTCGCAGAAATTTAGTATTTCTTCTGCAATAAATATTTCTGAAATTTTTGTTTTATTTGCAATTTCTAAAATTTTAGATCTATAATAATCTTTACTAGAATAATCCATTTTTTGATAAACATTTGCCGGATCTTTATTTAATATTTTTTCTACTACATTTATTTCCTTAAATATTGAAATCATATTTATTCTAGATAAATCTCTTATACTTGTTATTGCATTTTTTATTGATAATTTTCTAACAGCAATATCAAAATGTTCTCTATTTATAGCATCTGTAATTGTAATTCCCATTCTATTTACTTGCTCTTCAAATGCATTTAAATAAGGTATTCCTTCCTTTCCATACCTTTTTAATCTATATGACATATATTCAATAAAAGGATATGCACCATTAACAGAAATCTTTATTTCTTTTCCCGGTTTGTTTTCAATTATTCTATTAATCATATTTTCAACTTTATATTTTTCCATTTGTGAAATAAAGATTCTTTCGCAAATATGTCTTATTTTCTCTATTATACAAATTTGCAAAAAAATAGGTATGCACCAAATCTCTTCCAT